>JAOZSO010000395.1:0-3845 GCA_029939655.1 Desulfobacterales bacterium | reverse complement strand
CCCCTATGCCGATACCGGGAAATTTACTAACGACCGCCATGGCGGTCATGCCTCACACAGACGTGAATCGAGCGCTCAATGCCGCCCTGTCTATGGATATACCTTTCTGGCCGCAGCTACCGAACTACAATTACTATGAAGATATGTACGTTCAGGCATCAGAACATTTTCCGGGAATCCTGCTGGATTTGGAAAAACGAACCCTGAGGTTTTCACTTGATAAATTTATCGAGGAGTTTGAAGAAGCCCAGGCCCGGTTTGATGATCCCTCCTATTTTGACATCAGTCCGACATTTTCGGTGGTATATCATCGGTTTTTAGAACTCGACCTATCAAGCCGGCCTGCGATTCGAGGCCAATTGGAAGGACCGATCAGTTTTGGATTCAATATTCTCGACCAGGATGAACGGCCAATCCTTTTTGATGATACTATTCGCCCGTTCATGATGGAATTTATGACCAAACGCATTAATGTGCAATTGAAGCGCCTTAAAAAACGAAATGCCAATGCATTTATGTTTATTGACGAACCGGGCCTACAATTTCTGTTTTCAGCGATGTCCGGTTATGAAGATCGAAAAGCCAAAAAGGACATGGATGATTTTTTTGCCATGATCGATCGCCCCCGCGGCGTTCATTTGTGTGGTAACCCTGACTGGGATTTTTTACTGAACACTGATCTTGACGTGCTTTCTTTGGATGTGTTCACCAACGGAGAGATATTTGCTTCCTATGGGGATAGTATCAAGCGCTACCTGAAACGCGGCGGCATTCTTGTGTGGGGTATAGTGCCAACCGGTTTTGAAGATTTTTCAAAATCGAACACAGCGGCACTGGGAAAACAGCTTGAAGACATCTGGAATCAACTGGCCCGAAAAGGCATCGATTTAGACATGATGTTGCGTCAAAGCCTTTTGTCGCCGGCAACATGCTGTCTGGTCAATCCGGACAAGGAATTAACGGTCGAAAAGGCTTTTACCATGATCAATGAACTTTCTCAGTTTTTAAGAGAAAAGTTTGGATTTCATTAGAAATCGGTATTTTTGTGTTTTGTGATCAAAGTGTTATTAACCCGGCAAGTAAATAGCCAAATTCCGTCATGCCGGACTTGATCCGGCACCCAGTATTTTTCTGGATTCCTGCCTCCGCAGGAATGACAACCTTGAGGTATTTTACTGCCAGAGTAATATCAGTAGAAATTGATGTGTTGCCTCGGAAAAAAAATGGGCAGCAGAAAATTAATCCTGCTGCCCCAGGTATTACCGATGCACACATTTTATAGTGCCTATCATGTTTTACCTTACGATGCTTCGCTTTGTCTTGCCGAGCCTTTCCACGCTAAGATTTACCCTTGCGAATATCCCCTAACCCGGTCATGCCCAACCTGACCTTGCTCAACACCATGCCTCGCTTTGTCTTGCCAAGTCTTCCTACACTGAACTCCACTCTTGCGAGTTTTACCCGGCATAGTCATTCAAAGCCTGACCTTGCCACAATTAATCGATTGAAGAATAACTCAAAACAAATTTTTCTTAGTAATTCAAGGAGATGAATAGCTAGTAATCTTTTTATTACCATCATCATCTAAATTGCACTGATATCCTGGCAACCATTTCCCCTGGACTTCACGTAGCATGACGCACCATAAACAGGAAAGAAATGTCTTTCCTTGACTTTGGCGAATACTTTTATTACACAAATAGCACTTTCTATCCTTCAGCACTGAACTCTTTATAGATTTTAATCATGCAAAAAAAATCATGGAAACCTTGGGCGCTGTTGGCACCGGCTGTCAGTTCAGTATTTTTTTTACTGGTCATCCCTGTGTGCTTCATTGTTGTTTACAGTTTCTGGCTGCGCGCGCCCAGTGGAGCCGACATCCCCGCCTTTCAGTTCGGCAATTACGCCAAATTCTTCGAAGATTTCTTCTATCCAAAAATACTTATTCGCACGATCCGCATATCCTTCGAAACCGTCCTCCTCTGTCTTGTCATGGGGTATATCCCCGCCTATTTTTTCTACCGCAGCGAAAGCCGTTATAAACAGGCCTTTCTTCTGCTCATCATGCTGCCGTTTTGGGTCAGTTTCATCATTCGTACCATGAGTTGGATCAACATCATGGGTGATTCGGGACTGATCAACCACTTCCTGTTGAAAATCGGTCTGATTCAATCACCCATATCCATGCTCTACAATGAGTTCACGGTGCTCATGGGATTGATCATGTATCTGCTGCCGTTTATGGTCTTGAATATCTATGTCAGTCTGGAAGGTATCGACAAAAACCTCCTCGAAGCCGCACGCTGCATGGGCTGTACCGAATGGCAGGCGTTTCGGGAAGTAACACTCCCCTTGAGCCTTCCTGGTGTCAGCGCCGGTTGCCTGCTTGTCTTTGTGCTGACGGCCGGGACGTATCTGCCGCCCATGATACTGGGCGGTCCGGGAAATGACATGATCGCCAATCTCATTTTCAAGCGGATCATCGGAACGCTGGACTGGCCTTTCGGCTCAGCCATCAGTGTCATCCTGCTTTCTCTTTTATTTGTGATTGTGTGGACCTACAACCGTTACTTGGGAATCAATCAGATATTCAAAAGCCTCCAGGGTAATTAGAGCATGAAAAAAATCTCAATAGGTTGGACCTTGATCAGGATCTATACAGTTCTCGTCTACGTATTTTTGTTCGCCCCCATTGTCGTCGTCATCGTACTTGCATTCAACCCCAAGCAATTCGGCATCTTCCCCATGGAGGGCATTAGTTTTCGGTGGTTCATCAAACTGGCACAAAATGAAGCGATCATTGACGCATTCAAAAACTCCCTTGTCCTGGGCTCGCTGACGGCGGTATTCTCCACCGCCATCGGTATTCTTGCGGCACTGGCATTTATCCGCTTCGATTTTCGCGGGAAAAACACCATCAACACGCTCCTGCTTTCACCGATCATGATTCCGGAAGTGGTTTTAGGTGTTGCCCTGCTGCTGTTCCTGCGATGGCTCCAACAGCCCAAGAGCTTTGCCCTGCTGTTGATCGGGCATGTGGTGCTGACGCTGCCCTATGTACTCTTGATCGTTCAGGCCCGTCTAGTGGGTATAAAGAAAGAGTACGAGGAGGCGGCAAAATCCCTGGGCGCCAACCCATTTCAGACCTTTATGGAGATCACTTTCCCGCTTTTACTGCCTGCCATTTTGGCCGGCGCCCTTTTTTCTTTTACTATTTCGTTTGACGATATCACGGCGACTTTGTTCTGGGCCACGGCGCAAAATCAAACCGTTCCGGTGAAAATATTCAGTATGCTGAGAAATTCTATCAGCCCGGAGATCAATGCCCTGGGGGCCATCATGATCGTGCTGACTGTCGCTACCCCTTTGCTCGCAGGATATCTGTCACGCAAATTTTCTAAAGTAAAGGAATAAGCTCACAACCATTTACTGAAAGGAGGACAAATGACCAAGGTAAACAAAGAAAAACTGGACAGGGTATATGAGGCGTATAAAAACGGCACCATCAGCCGGCGTCACTTTCTCAAGTATCTCGGACTTGCCGGCGCCACCATCGGATTGGTGGGATCACCTTTCGGGAATGTAGCCAAAGACGCCTGGGCAGCAAAATCCATCCGATTTGATGGATGGGGCGGCTCGGTATCCGAATCATTCAGAAAATACGCTTTCAAGCCTTTTACAAAGGCTACGGGCATCGAAGTCATCGATGGAGAATTCGGTGACATGAACTCCTATCTGACACGGGTCAAAGCATCATACCCACCGGGTGGGGAGTTCAACATCGCTCATCTAAGCGCCGTCTTCGACTATGCCCGCTATGCAGACTTGGGATTTGCTTCGGTACT
>JAOZSO010000394.1:0-3855 GCA_029939655.1 Desulfobacterales bacterium | reverse complement strand
TGAGTCAATTATAGTCTATTATCGCCTCAAAATATGAGCTGATAAAAGGTGTGAAATGACTCAAACAACGCAATACATCTGGCAGCAACCGTCATGGCCGGAGTTTCGCTGGGACAATGCAGCCCTTCTCAAACTTTTAGGCATTTGTCGATTCCAACAGGGTTCGCTGTTGACTCAAATGGAAGATTTAGGGTTCGATGTTAGGCAGCAAGCCAGAGCTGAAGTGTTGATCGAAGAAGCCCTGAAAACAGCTGAAATTGAAGGGGAGCGTCTGGATCCTAAAGCAGTTCGATCTTCAGTGGCCCAACGTCTTGGTTTGCCGACAGCCGGTATGGTCTCGACAAAAAATCAACAGGCCGATGGGGTCGTTCAAATATTGCTGGATGCCACTCAGAATTTTAAACAGGCGTTGACGCCTGAACGACTGTTCGGTTGGCATGCGGCCCTATTTCCCACTGGTTATTCAGGTCTGCACAAGATCCAAGTTGCATCCTGGCGAGATGATCGTAATGGGCCGATGAGGGTTGTATCGGGTCCTATTGGAAGGGAACTAATCCATTACGAAGCGCCACCGGCAGAGGGTTTGGAAAAAGAAATGGACCGTTTTTTCTGCTGGTGGGAGGAAAGTCGTAAAGAAATGGACGGCCTTCTTCGGGCTAGCTTGTCCCATCTGTGGTTCGTGGTGGTGCATCCTTTTGATGATGGCAATGGACGAGTTGCCCGGGCGTTGACAGAGATGGCCCTGGCACAGGATGAAAATCTGTCGACAAGATATTATAGCCTCTCTTCACAGATCATGGCAGAAAGAGAGGACTATTATAGAGTTCTCGAACGTACCAACATAGGAGAATGTGATTTAACCGATTGGATGAAATGGTTTTTGGAATGCATGTCCAGATCTATTCTGAGCTCAAACAAGCTCCTGTCCAATGTAATGTTAAAGGCCCGGTTCTGGAAGCATTATGCTCAGACTAAGTTAAAGGAGCGTCAGAGCAAAGTCATAAATCGTTTACTCGATGTTGGTCCCGGTGGTTTTGAAGGAGGCCTGACAAATCGAAAATATGCCGGCATGACCCATGTCAGCAGGGCAACGGCTCAAAGAGAACTGGCAGACCTTGTTAAAAAGGGCGTCATTCGCCCCAATCCAGGCGGCGGTAGGAGCACAAGCTATGACCTTTGCTGGGATGAGTTTTCAGGTTGAGTTGCAGGACCCCACACAGAAAGACTGGTGCGATAATTCTGCCTCTGGGGTCGGACCGAGATAACATTTTATATTAACAATAGAAAAGACCTAAATTCGTCTCACAATTCAGCAGGAGGTGCACTATCTTTGTCAGCCTCTCTCCTTGCCTCAGTTGAAAATGGGCTTGCGGGACGGTTTTTGATATTCAATTTATCAATATATCAAGGAGCGTAAGATCCCGAGGCTTGCGATCTTTTTTGTATTGGCGAATGGCTCGGCGCCTGTTCCTTGTGCCATTCGGATACCGAGCCCAGATGCCAGCCATTGGCCAATAACATCTGCGTCACGTAGGTTTCAAATGCCTTTTCAGTGGTCTGTGACATATTTAAGTTCCCTATCTTTAACTTTGCCTGTGTCTAAGTTAAAGAAAACGCATTATCCTTAACTTAAAAAGAGGCTAAGGTAACGTTCGAAGGCATAGGACCGCCACCGCTGTTGACCGGTAAGTTCCACCAGGATGTCCAATTCAACCAATGCCTTAATCAGCGAATTGGCTGTCGGTGTAGTGATTGACAGCGCCTGTTCCACATTTGTGGCATTGATGATGGGCTTTCGGTATAGCAGGTTCAGGGCAGATCGAGCAGAATGAGCCCGTTTGCCAAGGCTCAACACTGTTTGCTCCACCTCGGTACGCAGAGTAAGAATTTGACGAAACACATCCCGCCCCTTGATCGCGGTTTGGGCCACGCCATTAAGGAAAAAATGAATCCAGTGGATCAAGTCATTGCTGGACCTTACCCGCATCAGGGCATCATAATAGCTTGCCCGATTGCGTTCAAAGAAATCCGAGAGATATAGCGATGGCTTGGCCAATAGACCGTGGCTGATTAGGTACAGAGGTATCAACAGCCGTCCGATACGGCCGTTACCATCTAAGAAGGGGTGGATGGTTTCGAATTGATAATGGCTGATAGCCACGCGTACCAGGTGCGGGACGGTGATCTCCTCGTTATGCCAAAACTTTTCCAGGTCGCCCATCAGCTCGGGTACGGTTTCATGGTTGGGCGGGATAAAGGCTGCATCGGCCAGACTTGAACCACCGATCCAGTTCTGGCTGGTTCTAAACTCGCCGGGCTGCTTGTGTTCACCGCGTACGCCGCGCATCAGGATGGCATGGGTCTGTTTGAGTAGACGATTCGAAAGCGGCAGCGCTTTTAGCTCAGTAATGGCGGTATTCAAGGCATCAATATAATTTTGCACCTCGCGCCAGTCATCGCGCTTTTCCGGCTGGATCTGTTCTTCCGACATCAAGGCTTCGTCCATACCGGTCCGAGTGCCCTCGATCCTGCTGGAGGTCTGTGCCTCCTTGAGAACATGCATTTCAATAAAAAGATCAATATCCGGCACGATCAGGGAAAATGCGTTCAATTCCCCCAACGCCCTGTTGGCCTGCTCCAGTAATGTGTTAATGGTGGCGTTTTCCCAGAGCCACTCATGATTGACCCGCCCCGGCTCGAAGCTCTTGTACTGATAACGCTGCTGCAAGCTTCCCGCAATAAAGGTTTCGAGTTTCATGTCGCCTCCTTGGCGCACTTGGTTGCCAACCCCTCTACCCTCCAAAGCAGTAGTGAACCTATAGGATAATCGCGCATTAAAGAGTCAAATAAAAGCTCTATATCGTTATGCTTCCAAACAAATTCCCGTTGGATTGCTGGGAGAAGCAATGTTTGGTAATCAATCTTTTGTATAATGTTTGCAATTGTTACAGGAGGATAAAAAACCATAATGACATCTCCATAAAATATTAATATTTCTATCTTGACTCTTTCAACTCAAACATCATCTGCACGATAATTCTTTCAGCGAACGACTTTTTAATCAAAACGCTTCACTTGTATTTTGCTGTCTGTAGTTACCACATTTCAGAGTCTATGGGCTTTCTATACTTTTAATCAACTCATTCGCGATATTAGAGCTTTCAATGCGCATGATGCTTTCTTGAGCACTGCCGTAACTCAGGAGATTGATGCTGCCATACCACACAGTTTTTTGATCCATGATTGCGAATTTTTGATGAATATTGGATTTAAAAACAACACTTATATCGTTGTTTTTTAGCATTTCCAATACTCGCTGCAAAGTAACTCGATCTCTGGTTTTAAAAGTCTCTACCGGTCTGGTCACAACAATTGCTCGGATACCTTTATCGAGGGCAATTCTCAAGTGCTGTATCATTTGCATGGAGCGCCTTTTCCTAACAAAGGGGCTTACGATTAAGACTTCTTTCTTAGCGCGGGCGAGATCATTGTTGAAAACAGGCAAAAAACTATCCTTATCAAAAATAATATCCAATGATGCTGACATGATATCCTCGCTTTTTGCTTTGTATCCCATCGAGGCATACCCTGTAAGCCTTTTCTGATACATTCTTTCCAGCATCCTTACATGGATATCCACATAATCATAGATCTGCACTTCTTTTTTATCAATAAACAGTCGATGAAGTCTTCCGGCATATTGCTGGAGTGTTCCTTTCCATGATATCGGCATAGCCAAAAACAGCGTATCAAGACGAGGTTCGTCAAAGCCTTCTCCGATAAAAGACCCTGTCGCCACTAATATTAGATTTTTATCTGCCGGTGTGTCCGTGATGCGTTGAAAAACCTCCCGTG
>JAOZSO010000393.1:0-3858 GCA_029939655.1 Desulfobacterales bacterium | reverse complement strand
CACTAAGCTCTTAGCATCACTCGAACCCTTGGCCCCTGGAATCCTCGAACCCTATAATATCACACCAGTTTCACAGACGATGACTTACCTATTTTGCCTTTATATCGATTACTATTCGGAAAGTGACCTAAAAATAATATCCCCGGTATTGTCGGTATCCGTCATGATTGCCACGCCTGATATCAGGGGTGGGTCTGTATGATAGGCGTTTCGGTAATCCTCCAGCAGGTTTCTTTTCTGGGTGACCCACTGGTTGATTTTTTCAGCCCCCGAAGTAACAGCAATCATCATCGAACGGTTTGTATAAGGACTAACAACGATTCTGTCGACCACTGCCTGGCTCCCCCAGATGTAGTTAATGGTGCCTGTGGGGGGGTATTTGCCATACATCATTTTTGCTACTTTATACTTTATACGATCAGTGAAGGACAATTTGGATGGATCATAAGCAAAGGTGAAGGCAGCGGCAAGGGATGCCAGACATGCAAACGTTGTTTTCATTCAATTCAGCTTCATTGGAATTCTTTAAGATTGAGCTGTTTCAGAAATTTCATGGTTTTCAGACCGGTGAGGCCCTTAGCTATATTACGATGGTAGAAGCTAACAAGATCTTCATAGGTATCAATATCCTGCCAGGTCGGCAGGACATGGCTGCTTAGACCGCCATCCTGAACATGCTGCATCGTTTGTTGGTATACATGCTCCGTTCCCCAATCAATGCCGGAAAACACATCCCTATCAAAAGCCCGGTTCTGAAATCCGATGAGGTAGTAGCCACTGTCTTCAGCCGGTCCAATGACCATGTTCCTGTTTTCCAGAAAAGCATAGGCTTCATCGACAATACCGATATCGATATCCGGAGAATCGCTGCCCATCAAAACGGCCTGGCCCAAACCCATAGCAAAGGCAGTTGAAAATGCATTTCGCATCTTTTTTCCCAGGTTCTCTCCTGTCTGTGGTTGGAGATGGACCGTATCTCCCAGCCATGCCCGAACGGCCGCTTCCTTGTGCAGAGGTGAAAAAAAGACAATGATGCCATACCTTCCCGCTGTCAGGCTCTCCATGGTGTCCTCCACAAAGTGCTTGTAGAGCGTGAGAACCGTAGCAGCATCCAACTTTTTTCCCAGGCGCGTTTTGACCCTGCCCAGTTCCGGTGCACGAATAAACAACAGTACACGTCTTTGCATATAACCGGCCTGCATGGCTGACTCGTTGTTTTTAATTTTAGCTATTCCCTTTTTGCAATTTTTCACACTGGCTGAAAAACTTTGACATGTTCAGGTCATTCGCGATAGGAGACCTCTGGTATGAACGAAAAACGCCTAAATATTTAAAACCTAAAGTGAGCGCTTCAAATTTTAAGAATAGAGGATTTATAAATGATTTCAAAGGCTTTCTACCATTGAACTCCATCGCCGTCATTATACTCGCTGCTATCATCTTCGATGTTGTCATTCACATCGTTGCGGACATACTCAACCTGAAAATGCTGCAGGAAAAGCTGCCCAAGCCGTTCCAGGGAGTGTACGATGCGGATCAATATCGAAAATCACAGGACTACCTGCGTGTCAATACCCGATTCGGGTGGATAACCGGTGTGATCAATCTGGTGGCCATACTTCTTTTCTGGTTTCAGGGTGGCTTTCCTGCCGTTGACAACTGGGTTCGGTCTTTTGGAAATGGTCCGGTACTGACCGGTTTGATGTATATAGGAACCTTGATGTTTTTCTACGCACTGTTATCACAGCCCTTCTCGATTTACGCAACATTTGTCATCGAGGAGCGGTTCGGGTTCAACAAGACCACCTGGAAAACCTATATGCTTGATCTGCTCAAGGGACTGGTGCTTGCAATCCTGCTGGGCGCTCCCCTCCTGGCAGGCATCCTGGCATTTTTTGAATATGCCGGTAGCCATGCATGGCTATACTGCTGGGCCATTATCGTTCTCTACATGTTAGTGGTTCAGTATATTGCCCCTACCTGGATCATGCCGCTCTTCAATAAATTCAAGCCCCTGGAGGAAGGGGATCTTAAAACGGCCATTCTGTCATGCGCCAAGTCCATTCAATTCCCGCTGAAGCGCGTCTATACCATGGACGGCTCCAAACGATCCCGCAAATCAAATGCTTTTTTTACCGGGTTCGGCAAAAATAAACGCATCGTCCTATTTGACACACTCATCCAGCAGCATACGGTCCCGGAATTGGTAGCGGTTCTGGCCCACGAAATGGGACATTATAAAAAGAAACATATATTACAGGGAATACTGCTGGGGATCTTACAAACCGGTTTCATGCTCTACCTGCTCTCTTTCATGATATCTTACCAGGGCCTGTTTGACGCATTCTATATGAGCAGGGTTTCTATCTATGCCGGGCTTATTTTTTTTGGGATGCTTTTCGCACCCCTTGATTTTTTTATCGGCATACTGATGCAGATTCGTTCCCGATCAAACGAGTATCAGGCCGACAGATTTTCAGTGAAAACCACCCGGAATCCCGGGGCCATGATCGATGCGCTCAAAAAACTGTCTGTCCACAACCTGTCGAATCTCCTCCCCCATCCCTTCTATGTTTTCCTCAACTACTCCCACCCGCCGGTATTGAAAAGGATTCAGGCCATCGATTCCATCAGCGCTATCGAGTAACCGTCTTGCAGAAAAGATAGTAGTCATCGGATCACTGCTTCTCGATACCGGACAAGTACGGATGTATATGATGAATATTGAGAATTTGGGTATTATTCTGCACGTCATAACGGTCTCCACCGTAAATCAGCGCCTTTCCATAAGGGAATTTTGAAATGACCTTTGAAACATTTTTGAAATTGTTAAAAAAACTGTTGGTAATCGTTTCTCCGGATTTTACTTCAATCGGCAGCAAATGCTGGGCAATTGAGAAAAAAATGTCGATTTCATTGCCGTTGCTGTCTCTATAAAAACTGAGGTTATGCTTGAGGCCTCGATTATACCTGTACTTGAGAACCTCCATCAGGGCCAGGTTCTCGAATAAATTTCCCCTTAACGGATGGGTTTCGATTTGTGATCTGTTTTCAATCCCCAAAAGAAAGGATGCAAACCCAACATCGTAAAAGTATAGTTTCGGTGATTTGACAAGGCGTTTTCTAATATTTCCGTGGTAAGGCTCCAGTAAAAACAGTATGTAACTTGTTTGCAGGAGGGATATCCATTCACGTATCGTTGTATGGCTGACACCGATATCGTTGGATAGATTGGCTGTATTCAATAATTGACCTATCCTGCCGGCGCATAGCCGTACAAATTTTTGAAAAAGCATTAGGTTCTGAATTCTCGAAAGTTGTCGAATATCCCTCTCAACATACGTCTCGAAATAGTCTGATAGGGCCGTGGTCGGGGTAAGATCATGGTCGTATATTCTTGGATAAAAACCTCTATAAATGTAATCCACATAATCAAGTTCACTATAACGGGCTTGTAGTTCATGGATTGAAAAAGGGAGTAAGCATAACAGCGCGCTCCTACCAGCCAATGATTGGGAAAGATTCACCATCAGTTTAAATTGACTGCTCCCGGTGAGAATAAACATGCCGTTTTTTTGTTGCTCGTCAACGATGACCTGAATGTAGGACAGCAAATCCGGAGCACGTTGGATCTCATCTATAACTGCCCCATCCGAATACCGATTCAAAAAACCGATCGGATCGGATTGGGCATATTGTCTGGTTTCAATATGCTCCATATTGACATAAGGTTTGTCATCAAAAAGATGTCTGACGAGGGTGGTTTTTCCTGATTGACGAGGCCCTGTCATGGTGACCACCGGGTATTTAAAGGATAGATTTTTCAGATATGATGCAATATCGCGGGGAATCATTTGA
>JAOZSO010000392.1:0-3862 GCA_029939655.1 Desulfobacterales bacterium | reverse complement strand
CAACACTGGGGTCTATAAAACTGATTGAAACAGGAATGCATGACCTGAACAATCTAATTCGATTTCGATGCCAGATTTTAACAGATTGAAATAAGTCAAGTCGATCAACAACGTCCCCTTAATCTCTTTTTCAGACAAAACCGGTTCCCATATCAGCAAGGTATATTAACCACTATTCAGGTTTGCCCCCGATCAGTCCCGGTACTGACGAATCCTCAACCATAAAGCGTCCTGGCCACGAACTGCAGACCCAAATCATCGAGTTTTTGCGGCGATGGTTTTCCGGTTTCCCAGTCCCATTGGGATGTCGTGTAGAACTCTTTCAGCATGAGATCCATATCCGGTTCTATGCCCGCGGTGGCGCCTTCATTCAAGGCTTTGCTAACGATGTCAGGCAACCTGTCATTCTGGCGTGAAACCCCCAGGATATTATTGATGGCTCTTTTTAAATTCAAGGATCGTTCGCCAAAGGTCAACAGGTCCATGGTTTTAAAGGTTCTGCCGGTAATGGTAGACAGCAGCAGCGCAATCATGGAGGCGGGTACCGGGGAGAACTGACACATGGTGAAACTGTTGTACAATTCGCAGAAACTTAATATCTTGGCTGTCAGGGCCCCTTTCTGGGCGGGGTCGTTCTTGTCGGTAAAGCTGATGCCGAGTTCCAGCCCCACTTCGGTTCCGGGCGCGTCCAAGTTGTAATAGGCTCCCTTCAGGTGGCAGGCGCCCCTGGGTCCCACCGCGTACGCCAGTGCGGCTCCCTGGTAGGCACGTGGGTCGTGCATGGGAAATTCAAGCCCTTTGACATGGGCCGCGTCTTCCGGGTCGGCCCCCAGTTCTGCGGCCATTTCCCTGACACCCTTGGACAGGATTTTACCGATGCCTTCCTTACGGATAATCAGGTCCAGGAGTTTCAAAATAGCGGTCTTGTCGCCCCACTCAATTTTCATGCCTGCCTGCTCCTGTGTCAGAACCCCTTTTTCATACAGGTGCATGGCAAAGGCGATGGACACACCGGCCGAGATCGTATCGATGCCGTGCCGGTTGCAAAGGTGGTTTGCCAGGACAACCGAATCGATGTCAAAATTCATGCAAAGCGGCCCAAAGGCGCCCACGGTCTCGTATTCGGGCCCGTCCACCCGGGGAATGTCTTCTGAAAAATCTTTGATGATCCGTCCGCATCCGATGGGACAGCCGGCGCAGGCATAGTTGGACATACGGTAACGCTTGCGAAATGCCGGCCCGTGGAGTTTTGTGACCGGAAAAACGCTTCTGGTAAAATAGCGGGCGGGCACATCACCCAGACGCATGCCAAGGTCCATGTAAATATTGGTGCCGTACAGCTTGTAAGCCTGGGTGTAGGCGTTGCTTTTGATGGTCTCCCTGGCCGTCCCGATGACGGTTTTCAGTTTTTCCGGATCGGCTATGGCGGTTTTCTTCTTTCCGGCCACCACCAGGGCTTTCATGTTTTTCGATCCCATCAGGGCACCCATACCGCAGCGGCCCGCCGCGCGACCCTTGTCATTCATGATGTTCGCATAATGGATCTGATTTTCACCTCCCAGGCCAATGCAGGCGATGGAAATTCTGGCATCGATCTCTTTACGGATCCGTTTCTGGACATCGTAGATGTCTTTTCCCCAGAGATGGGATGCGTCCTTTATGTCCACCGTGTCTTCATTGACGTAGATATACACGGGGTGATCTGCTTTGCCGGTAATAAAGATGCCGTCAAACCCGGTGCCTTTGAGACGCTGGGGGAATTTCCCACCTGTGGTGGCTTCGCCCCACAAACCAGTTCCCGGGGAAATGCCGCACACAGCGGCCCGGCTTACCATGGGCACGTTCGAGCCGGTGAAAGGACCGGTTGAAAATATCAGGGGACTGCCGGGTGCCAGCGGGTCCATGCCCGGCTTTACATAATCGAACAGGAGTTTGGCCGCCAGAGTCGACCCGCCCACAAACATTTCCTGATCCTCTTCACTGATCATAAGTTCATCGGTGCGGCCTGCGGACAAATCGATTGTCAGAAATTTTCCAAAATATCCTTGCATGGCTTACCTCCAAATGTCCGATTGCATGTCAAGCAGTCCGCCTTCATAGGCACATGCGAAAATATCGTTGAGTTGTTCCCGGGTCAGATCATACCATCCAAAGTAAAATGCAGGATCCGTGGGTGTCTGGTCGAGGATCGTGTCCATGTTGTCCTTCAATTTATCCTGTTCGACACCGGCCTGTCTGAGGCTTATGGGCAGGTTCAGCTCTTTCATCAGGCTCCGGATCTTGTCGATGAGGCGGGTAAGGCTGTTTCCGTCGGAATCAGGGTCCCTGACGCCGAGCAGGTCGCACAGCTCCAAGTGGCGATCGGTGATCTTTGAATAGACCTGGAGTTCATAAGGGATAAACAGGAGCACCATGATACCGTGATGGACATGAAACAAACCGCCGATGGTGTGACCCAGGGCATGCGAAATGCCCGAACCGGTGTTGGCCAGGGGGATGCCTGCCATCATGGCGGCCTGCTGCATTTTCATTCTGGGCATGATATCTTCACCGTCCGCATAGGCTCTGGGCAGCCATTCAAAAATCATATCGATGGCCTTGAGCGCGATGGCCTGGTTCAACTCATCTGCTTTAGGGACCATGAAGCCATCGATGGCATGCGCCAGCGCGTCACCCCCGGTACCGGCCGTAAGTTCAGGGGGCATTCCCACGGTCAGCGTCGGGTCCAGGAGGGCGAAGTCCGGGACCAGTTCGGGAAGCGCCCCGGCAACCGGCAGCTTTACACCGTCGGGAAAAGAGATGACCGCCGCCCCGGACACCTCGGAACCGGTTCCGCTGGTTGTGGGGATAGCCACCAGTTTGGCCTTGTTTCTTAGATTCAGGGGGAAAAGGGGACCCAGAACTTCGAGTTTTATATCCGGGTGCTCAAAAAGGATCCAGGCAGCCTTGGCGGTGTCCATGGCCGAGCCCCCGCCCAGGGCGAAGATGAGATCCGGCTCGAATTGGTTTATTTTGTCCACGCAGTCCTTGACGGTTTCAATGGGGGCATCCGGCAGGGCCTTGTCCCATATCTCAAAGGAAATGCCGTGCCTTTTCTGATAGGGGCTCATAACCTTGGGTGCAAATCGCACCGCATACTGGTCGGTGACGATGAATGCCTTTTTGCTCCTGCATTCCCTGGCAATAAGGTCCACTGCATCCGGGAGCAGCTGGGGTTCATCCAGGAACAGGTTGAACCCGGAAAAAACCCGCGGTACAAAAAAAGGTTTCATGACATCCCTTAAAAATTCCGCCTGCGACATGGGTCCGCCCCAGGTTTTCAGCGTGTATTCGTGTGTCCAGTAGGTCATACTGCCTCCTCATTATATTAAAAATGTCGCAGAGTCCGGTCTCAAAAGGCAAATCCAACATGCCATAAGCGTTCAAGAGCCCCTGAATCTAATAACTTTCCAGCGACTACAAGACATAGTTCATTGCAGCACCAAACCAGGTAAATGCGTGCAGCTTGCCTTCTATGTAGACACGATGGTTCTTGACTTCTTCCTGGATGCCTTCTTCCCCCCTTTTCATGGCCCTGAAGGCCACGGCCGCGTCCGGCCACACCATGGCGGCGTCATACTCATCCAGAACGGTGTCTGTCGAAAAACTGCCGTTTTCAAAGATAAACCGTTTGCCTCTTTTTCCATCCCTGGTCTTGATCACGATACGGCATTCATGACCCATCAGGAATTTTTTAAAATTTTCATCGGTTTGGGATGATTTTTTAAACTTGGCGGCAATGACAAACAGAATGAATAAAAATCTCATGACCATCTCCTAATTTGTTTCAAACGGATCCTGAAGGGCTTATTCACAATTCAAG
>JAOZSO010000040.1:0-14351 GCA_029939655.1 Desulfobacterales bacterium | reverse complement strand
GCATTTGATATTTGGATTTGTTTTGTATTTCGATATTCGGATTTAGAATTTATCACACGCTGAATGTGTATAACATTAACTCTTATAGGGTTGAATCAGTGTCGGGCCCTTTGGACCCGGGTCTCTACTAAATATTGGTGCTATCCATCTTCAAGAACGGAGCCAGGTCCCATAAGGGGCTTGAACATTTTTTTACCTGCGCCGCAGACCGGACATTTCCAGTCCTCCGGAAGATCTTCAAACTGAGTTCCTTTAGGTATCTTACCTTTTCGATCCCCCTTGTCGGGATTGTATATATACCCGCAGTTGACGGTCTGGCACTGGTACATCTCTTCCGGGTTTGCCATGGATATCTCCTTTTATGTGTCTGTTGCCATGCTGGTGACGTTTTCATGTATCTGCTCACGAAGTTGCACAATCAAATCAAAGGGCGCGTGTTGGGGATCGGGCAGGTTCCAAACCGATGTCATGACATCGGGAATTACAGGAATGTCAATATCATTACTCATGGTAACGATGATATCCGGGCGACATTCCTGTATGGTCTTGGATCGAGATGGGGGCTGGTGGAAAGCCATATCGATTCCGATTTCCGCCATGGCTTCTACTACACCAGGATGCGTTGCCTGAGCGGACTCTTTTCCGGCTGTCACGACATGAAACCTGCTTCCGGCATGATACTTCGTTAAGGCATCGGCCATCTGGGTCCTGATGTCGTTGTGCTTACCGAGGAAAAGAATCCGTTTGCGTTTGAGCAGCGATGACATCAACGCATGGGCGGTCCTGGAAATCTCTGTGCTTAGATCCGGTTTGTTTTGAAAATCGGCAGAGGTTTCGATGCCGGGGTAGGTCATGCTTCCGCTGAAATTGGCATCAATGGCATCAAAAAAATAGCTTGCTACGAGATGGACGCCGTCAAAGAGCTTTTTGCCACGACTGCCGCCCATGGAGAGAAAAAATCCCTTCCGGGTGGTTGACAGGGGGTCGGACAGGCGGAAACGGTATTTACGTGACCAGAGGGTCTGTGTTCTGTCGATGAGTGCTTTCAACTGGGATGTCACGCTGTAAAAGAATACAGGCGATGAAGCAACCACCACCTGGGCTTTGCGTAGTAACGGATAGATGGTCCCAGCCATGTCGTCGTTACCGATAATACAAAAGCCCTTTTTTTCACAATGGCCGCATCCGATGCAGGGTTTTATGTTCATCCGGGTGGTGTCGAGGATTTGAACTTCGACACCCATCTTCTCTACTTCAGCGAGGAATGTTTTCAAGAGGTAATCGGAACTGCCGGCTTTTTTGGGACTGCCCTGTAGACCTAATACCAGCATGGGAACCATCCAGTAGTACATTTTTTAAGTATTAACGAATATGACATTTCGAGCATTTTGTGGGGCCGGCCTTGTTGCCTGCTTTTTTTTCCGCCTTGTGGCACTTGACGCACAACTTCTTCATGACAGCCTTGGGTTTCAGCTGCCCATTTTCCTTAAGCCGGGCCAGAGATTGCGGTTCCTGTGGAAACATGGTGTGGCAGGCATTACAGTCTCCAAGCCTGTCTTGATGTTTACGGTGCGGGAAAGAGACCGCGCCCTTGGAGCCGGCATCGATCTGTATTTTTTCCGCTCCTTTGTTTTCCACGGCTAAGCCGATGGTTGAAATGAAAACACTGAGGATAATACCAACCACCCACTTTGTTATGCGCATCAGCTACTCCTGTGATTAATCTACCCTAACGTTTATGCAACCTTGGGGTCTATTCGCCGCCTGACAGAGTACATTGGTTGAAATCAATTTCTTCACCGCAGCTCTGACAGCGATGGGTTTTATCGAATTCATCCGAAAAAATCTCCTTGGTCTTTCCGCAGGATGGACACTTGCACTCAAACGATTTCAGGTTCTTGAATTGTTCATAGCCTGGACAATGCTGTGGTGTAGACATGGTTACCTCCTAGTTAGTGTCTATCCACAAATGGTCTTTTCCCGCGATATCGGCGTTGGACGCCATGATTTAACTCCTCAAAATAGCACGCTATTACTCCGGGTTAAATCTGTCGTCCGCCTTGATCTCACGCAAAAATCCTCATTTCTGGACGGGCACTAGTTATAGTTTTGAAGCAATCTGCTTTCCATAATCCTGTGCCATTTGGATGCCGCCGCCCAGGGAACTGTTCTTCAGGCGCATGGGGCCAGAAACCATATCCATCTGAAAGATATTTTCCATGGTCCCAAAAATCCTGTCCGGCGCTTCGCCACTCCAGCCGAAGGCGCCGAAAGAACCGGCGACTTTGTTTTCAAGTTCTGCCTTTTCTGCCAGAAAGAGCATGGTTTTCATGCCCTGCATCATGTCTCCGTGGTAGGTTGCGGACCCGAAAACATATCCATCATAACCCTGGAGATCCGCTTCGGTTTTCACTTCTTTCACGTTTTTTACACTTGCCTCACTGCCCTCTATACGTATGCCCTCGGCAATGAGGTTTGCGATTCGTTCTGTTTCACCGGTTCGTGTGGCATAAACAACAAGTACTTTTCCCATTTCAGTTCTCCAAATAAAATCGTTACACGATTTTATGAAACGCGGCAAAGCCGCTTGTTTAAGACAATACTTGTCCTTTGAAATTATTTCTAAATCCCATATTCTTAAAATTTGAAACACTCATTTTAGCTGTCAGCCACCCTTGAACCCTTCAGTTACCCGATCCGCTTGTCTGTTCCATCGTATTGGCAATCGGGCGTATAACATGTGTTATCCAGGAACTCACATTTTTCCTTGCATGACGGGCATTCATTCGGGTGCGTATCGGCCTCGAGCGTATATCCACAATTTGAACATTTCCAGCTGGACATATGGATCACCTCCTTTATTCTTTCCAAAGACCATGCAGGGTGCAATAAGCACGTGCTGCAACCGCAGCTGCGTCCAGGTTGAAAACAGCTTCGGGCGCATCGCCAGCGTTCAGAAATTGAACGTATGATTTGCCGTTTGCAAGCACTTCAATCCATTCGATGTAATGTTTTTCTTCCATGGGATGAGCAACATCACCGACTTTAACTTTCACACCACCATCAACTTTTTCGACCACCGGCACATGCTTTTCTGTTGCCGCATCAACCGTGTTTGCTTTCAGGTTAGCCATGGGTTGTCCACAGCAGACCAATTCACCTGCGCCGCCGTGCATTACCTGTACAATGTTACCACAAAGTTTACATTTGTAGACTTCAGACCTTTCCGCCATTTTAATGCCTCCTTTTTGTTGTTTTGCTGTTGTTATGGTTTGCGATTCTGGTGCCACCACCCTTTTTTAATATGTTTTTCGCGCTCGGTTTCCGCCAGTTTTTGAATCTTGTAGGCGGCGTCACGCATGATGCCGTAAAGAATACCGCAGCCGGTGTCTTCTCTTTCGGCATCACCGATATTTGCCAGTTCAATCATTTCATCGGTGAGATGAAGGGTCTTTTTTAGATTGTTGTCACAAGGTTTCATGAATCCTATGACTCCGGCTAAAAAGTTGGGTGTCATTCCAAGTTAGCTGTGAGATATCACAGCATCTGTCTGGCCTTGTTCTCTTAACAGCGTTTCAGGCAAAATATTTGGTGCCGTTGAAACGGCCCTGTGAGAACGGGCGTTATTATAATGACCTATCAAGATGCGTGCCAGAGAATGTCGGCCGGAATGTTTTTTTAACAAAACAATCAAAAGATTCAAGTCATTGGTGGTAAACATTGCCGAATGGGCCCCCAATAGACTGAACGCTGCGGGTTTGTGTTGCTGTCGCCACCTGAGAGAATTTTGTCAACATTCCGACAAGCATAGGAAACCCTATAGTTGCATAAACAACATGGCAAAGCATAGATAATAAGTTGTTATTATATGCAATATCGTAGGAATAGCGCCATTGCCTGGATATTCCCCCAGGTGAATTCCAAGGATGGTGTCTTTTTTGCCATGTTGTTTACCCTGCGGGAAAGCCGGAGAACTTCAGATCCTACGTTGCTGAGGGTTCGAAGTAAAAAACTACGACTTCACCCTCAGGCGCCTTGCCTCTGAAGCCCTCCGGCTTTTGCAACGATAGGGGAAAGTGTCCGTGCCATTCGCTAATATCAAGTGTATCATCGGGTTTTATGATACACTCCTGTCTCAATAAAATCGTTACACGATTTTATGAAACACGACATTGTTGCCCTTAAAGGCGAAAGGTCTCCCCGCTGATCCGATTTATGAGGATTGTCATAAATATGGAAACCCCTTCTAATGCAATCGGAACGATATTTTGACAAATGCTATAAACGGATCATCGGAAAAGATCGGTGCTGATATAGCGCTCACCCGTGCTGGGTAGCACCACCACTATCCGTTTGCCTTTGGTTTCTTTTCTTTGAGCCAGTTTCAGCGCCGCCGCCATGGCGGCTCCGGACGATATCCCGCAGAGGATGCCTTCCGTGTTGGCAAGCTTCCTCGCTGTTTCAAAGGCTTCGTCATTGGTGACGGTGACGACTTCGTCGATAATGGTGGTATTCAGAACCTCTGGGATGAACCCGGCTCCAATACCTTGAATCTTGTGGGGCCCGGGATTTCCACCGGAAAGGATCGGAGAATCGGCAGGCTCAACCGCTACGGCTCTGAAGGACGGTTTCTTTTGCTTGATCGTTTCGGCAACACCTGTGATGGTACCGCCGGTTCCGACGCCGGAGACGAAAATATCTACGCTTCCTGCAGTGTCGTCCCATATTTCCCTGGCAGTGGTCTCTCTGTGTATTGCCGGATTGGCTGGATTCTTGAACTGATTCGGCATGAAGGCATTTTGGGTTTCAGATAGTATTTCAGTGGATTTTTTAATGGCCCCTTTCATACCGTCGGAGCCGGGCGTCAATATGAGTTCGGCACCCAGGTGCTGCAATAGTTTTCTGCGCTCAATGCTCATGGTTTCCGGCATGGTGAGACAGAGCCGATAACCCTTTGCCGCGCAAACAAACGCGAGGGCAATTCCGGTATTCCCGCTGGTCGGTTCAACGATCAGCGTTTCAGGCCCAATGAGCCCTTCGCGTTCGGCTGCATCGATCATGGATGCGGCAATTCTGTCTTTGACACTTCCAAGTGGATTGAAAAATTCGAGTTTGGCAAGAATATCACAGTCCGACCCCTTGGCCATGTTTCCTATCCGAACCAGGGGGGTTGTGCCGATAGTGTTTTGAATTCTGGGAAATATATTCATGCTGACCTCCTTTGGTTGTTGATGTTTGGCAGCAGTTAATAATGGGTGTGAAGCGGCGGGAGTGATTATTCCGCGTCATTCGAGGACATGTAGATCAATTCGGGCTTTTTCATGATGACCTTGGTGTCGGGGGGCACCGAATCGGTCAACCATACATTTCCGCCGATTACCGATTTTGCACCGATGACGGTTTCTCCGCCAAGAATGGTAGCCCCGGAATAAAGGATAACATCGTCTTCAATGGTGGGGTGCCGCTTGATTCCGCGCAGTCGATCCCCCGCATTCATAGGCAGGGACAGCGCCCCCAGGGTGACGCCTTGGTAGATTCGGACGTTTTCTCCGATGACGGTCGTTTCACCGATTACCACCCCTGTCCCATGATCGATGACAAACCCCCTGCCGATTTCAGCACCCGGATGGATGTCGATTCCGGTGATACTGTGCGCGTATTCGGTCATGATACGGGGCAGCAGCGGCACGGCCATTAGGTGGAGCCTGTGTGCCACCCTGTAAACCATCAAGGCAAATATCCCCGGATAACTGAAGATTATTTCATCGAAACTTTTGGCCGCGGGATCGCCCGCATATGCGGCAGCCACGTCTGTAGCGAGGATTTCACGCAATTCGGGGATTGATTCCAGAAACATGAGGGAAACTTCATTGCCCTTTTCAGCGCATTCGCTGCATTCCTGGTCATAGCGAAAGCAATCATGCCGGACACTGTGACAGATCTGTTCTGAAAGCTGGTCGAACAGAACAGAAACGGTCTGGCCCATGCTGTAGGCCAGATTCATCGGGTCTAATTTTTCCCTGGTGAAGTAACCCGGAAACAGGACTTCCCGCAAGCGCTGAATGATATCGACAACGGACGTTTTTGACGGAATCGGTTCATAGTTGATATGGTTGTAGCATTCATCATCCTCACATTTTGCAATGATTTTTTCAGCGATCTCCGGGAGCCTGCCGCGGTAATGCGACAGTGCCTGGGCGTCGATCTTGCAGGCAGCTTGGTTTTCGATATTTTTATTCGTCGGCATGGGCGTGCTTCCCTATAGGGGACATTCCGCTCCGGTCAGCATGCTTTCAACCGGTTTCCCCTGGTTCCAGAAAGGAGACATCTGTCGCAACCGGTCGATGATCGGAGGCATTTTCTCGATGATAAAATCCATCTCTTCTTCGGTGTTGTAATGGCTCAGGCTGAAACGTATGGACCCATGAGCGGCCGTAAAAGGGATTCCCATGGCCCTTAAAACATGAGAGGGCTCCAGAGATCCCGACGTACAGGCAGATCCAGAAGACGCACAGATGTTCAGTTCGTTCATCATCAGGAGGATGGATTCACCTTCAATATATTCAAAACTGATATTCGTGGTATTCGGAAGCCGTGATGCTGTGTCACCGTTGACCATAGCATTTTGAACGCGGCTGACCAGACCCTGCTCGAGCCTGTCCCGCAGACGCCCTACTTCCGTCATGGTGCCTTTCAGAAGGTCTGCCGCCAGCATACCGGCTTTCCCGAGACCGACTATGGCCGAGACGTTTTCAGTACCGCCTCTACGTCCTTTTTCCTGATGGCCACCGATGAGAAAGGGGGTAAATTTAGTTCCTTTTCTCACATAGAGCGCCCCCACCCCTTTGGGTGCGTGGATTTTGTGCCCGGAAAGTGACAGAAGGTCGACACTGGTTTTTTGAACATCAACGGGGATCTTGCCCACAGCCTGGACTGCATCGGTGTGTAGAACGATACCCCTGTCTTTGGCTACCCGTGCTATTTCATCGATGGGGAATATGACACCGGTTTCATTGTTGGCCCACATGATGCTGATCAGCGCCGTGTCTTCTGTGAGGTGATCGTAGAAAAAATCAAGATCCAGGCTGCCCTGACGATCGACTGGGACAAATGTGACTTTATAGCCTTTTTTCGCCAGGTGTTCATACAGATTCTTGACAGCGGGGTGTTCGACCCGTGAAGTGATAATGTGCTTTTTGTCCGGGATGGATGAAATTGTGGCCCGGATTGCCGTGGAATCACTTTCGGTGCCACAACTGGTAAAAATAATTTCTTCGGGAGACGCATTGATGAGCGACGCTATGTGTTCCCGGGCTTCTTTAACTGAGGTGGCCACGTTTCCGCCAAAGGCATGCATACTGGAAGGATTCCCATAATTTTCGGTATAGTAGGGCATCATGGCTTCCACCACCACTGGATCAACCCTTGTCGTGGCATTGTTGTCTACATAAATGATATTCATTGCCGCACCTCACTTACAACCAAATCAGGGGATACCAGCTCTTTGAGTTTTGTTTCGACGTAGCTTTCCAGGGTGACCTGTGATGCCGCACATGTGGAGCAGGTGCCGCGCAATCTGACAAAAACGGTATTGTGGTCAAAATCCACAAGCTCGATATCTCCACCGTCCTTTTTCAAGGCGGGTTTGATTTCCCTGTCCAGGGTTTCTTCAATCATTTTTATTTTCTGAACATTGGTCAAAGCTTTTGGTACGGGTTTAACCAGAACAGGCTTCCCCCGAACCTCAGAAATGATTTCTCCGATTCGGTCATGGCAGTTGCCGCATCCACCACCGGCTTTTACATAGTCTGTTACATCTTCAACCGTCTTGAGACCGTTTTCCTGAACAGCCCTTCTGATTTCGATGTCGGTGACTCCAAAACATTCGCAAACGATTTCACCTTCTTTTACTGGGATTGACGCGCCCTCGTAATAGGCGATGGCTTTTTCCAGGGCATCACGACCCATAACGGAACAATGCATTTTTTCCTTTGGGAGTCCACCCAGGAATTGGGCGATATCGTCATTGGTGATGACTGCAGCTTCCTTCAGGGTCAATCCCTTGATCATTTCGGTGAGGGCGGAAGATGAAGCGATGGCGCTGGCGCAGCCGAATGTTTGAAATTTGGCATCACTAATTTTTTTATCATCCCCCAGCTTGAAGGTGAGTTTCAGCGCATCCCCGCAGGCAAGTGAACCGACTTCGCCCATGCCATCAGGATTATCGATGAAACCGACATTTCGAGGGTTGATGAAATGGTCTTTTACCTTGTCCGTGTATTCCCACATATTTGCCTCCTGTAACCTTAATAATATTTTATTCGAGTGTCTCACTTTATAAGTGAGACAACAATGTATCATTAACCCATTAAGAGACATGTCCAGGGCGTATCGGGTCTCAAGGGTGATCTTTCCCCTCTGGTTCGTTGTCCTGAACCTGCCGACAGTCTCTTTTTTGACCTTACCCCGACGTATGCAACTATCGGGCTTATTTGCTCACGAGATCCGGATCGAATGGAACGTTACCCTTTGTTGAGAGCCACCAGCTCTCTGGTCAGCAGATTGATATGGGACATTTCTTCTTTGATTACCTGATCGATTCTGTCTTTGCCGAGCGCTTCCGGCACCACGTCCTTTATACCAAGGTAGAACAGGATGGAATCTTTTTCAGCGGTGATGGCTTCTTTTAGAATGCCTTCCATGTTGCTGGTATCGATGGTTTTCTCGAAAAAAACTTTTGAATCAGCCAGGGCTTTTAGATAGCGTACGGTTTCGCCTTCAGGATCAAACACTGTCTGCGCTTTTTCGTCCGCCGTCAGTTTTGATCTCATGGCTGCAAAGGTTTTTTCGTGTTCATCCTCCATTTCAGCCAGGTTCAACAGTAGCTCTTTATCTGCTGGGTCTTGAATTTTTTCGGCTGATTTCCTATAAAAATCAGCACCGTTTCTTTCAATCTGTTCTGCCATTTGAAGAATTTCATTCGCATTAAAATCATACAGCATGGGGGTACCTTTCTTTGATGGGTGAAGTTGTTTGTCTATTCCTCGAGCCTGCAGTCTTTATCCCATTCCGGGCAGGCCTTTTTCGTTTCCTCCTGGAACTTAAGCATACACTCGCCACATTCAAGTTCCACATTCGGCATATCCCCATATTTCTTTTTCAGTTCTTCAGCACTCAAAACCTGGGCAAAACTGCATCCACACTGGGGACAGGCGGATTTGATGTGATAGCGTTTGTTGTGATCGGTCATCGTTAATCCTCCTTATTAATATATAATAGGAATATATTACCTCATATTGTGGAAAGCAACAATCATACCAGCTGCCATGCGAGCGCCGTGGTCTTTTACCTATTGTCCATCCATAAATGGTCTTTTCACGCCCTGCCGGCGTTGGGCGCCATGATTTAACTCCTCAAAATAGCACGCTATTCCTCCGGGTTAAATCTGACGCCCGCCTTGTCAGAACGCGAAAATCCCTATTTCTGGACGGACACTAACTAAGATGAGCGTTTCAACTTAGGTTTTACATTGGCTGAAGAACGGGAATGGGATTCGTGGGGCAGTTCACGGGATTCTGGCATGTTTATTGTATCTCTTGTTAAGAAAATATTAACCATACGCAACATCAATCAAACCGGATTTTGAAATTAAGGAGGAACCCATGGCTCAAATAACACTCAATGGCAATCCGATCCATACATCAGGAAAACTACCCACGCCAGGCTATGCAGCGCCTGATTTTTCATTGACCAAAAATGACCTGTCCGACATGTCCCTGAGGGAGGTGGCAGGGAAGCGCGTCGTTCTGAATATCTTTACAAGTATCGACACATCGATCTGTTCGGCTTCTGTTCGCCGTTTCAACACGGAGATAAGTGATCATGAAAATGCAGTTGTGCTATGTATTTCCCGAGACTTACCCTTTGCCCATGCGCGGTTTTGCGAAGCCGAAGGCATAGAAAGCGCTATTACATTGTCCGAGATGCGCCACAGGGACTTTGGTGAAAAATATGGTTTGGCCATCCTGGACGGACCTTTGGCCGGCTTGTTGGCCAGGGCTGTCTTGGTGCTAGATGAGTCCGGGAAGGTCATCTATTCAGAGCTTGTTCAAGAACACGGAAATGAACCGGACTATGAAAAAGCGTTGGAGGTTCTTAAAAATGCAGCAAGCGTCGATGCCTGTACCACGAGTTTTACAGCCGAGCATGCCAGGGGAGAAGGAGAAGATGATGCGTGTGATGACGGACGCTCCGGCTGAACCTTATGAAAATCAGAGAAGAAAAGGATTCCCTGGGCAGCGTTGAAATCCCGATAGATGCCTACTACGGAGCACAGACAGAGCGGGCTCGGCAGAATTTCACGGACAGCGGGCTCGGATTGCCCAGCAGCTTTATCCGGTCACTGGCAATCATCAAGCGGTTTGCGGCCGCTGCCAATGGAGACCTGCAGCTCCTGGACCCGAAGATGGCTGAAATCATCATGACGGTTGCCCAGGAAGTGATTGACGGTGGATTCGACGATGCGTTTGTGGTGGACCTCTTTCAAACAGGGTCCGGAACATCCACGAACATGAACATGAACGAAGTGATTGCATCCAGAGCAAATGAACTGCTCACGGGCAGAAAAGGCGGTAAATCCCCGGTTCACCCAAACGACCACGTCAATCTCGGACAATCGAGTAACGATATCATCCCCAGTGTTATTCATGTGGCCGGGTTGACGGCCATACGGACCGAATTGATTCCGTCCCTGGAAAGACTTGAGGCCGCGTTGACGAAAAAAGCCGCCGAATTTGCTTCCATCAGGAAGATCGGCAGGACCCATCTACAGGATGCAGTCCCCATTTATCTGGGGGATGAGTTCGGTGGGTATGCACGGCAGGTAACCCTTTCCATCAAACGGATCGGGACCGCCTCTGAAAATCTCAGGGAACTTCCCCTGGGCGGGACAGCCGTCGGTAACGGTTTGAATACCCACCCGCAGTTTGCGGGTCGTGTGATTCAGATGTTGTCGGACCATCTGAAAATCGATTTTTTGGAGGCTGTCCATCATTTCGAGGCGCAGAGCGCCAAGGATGCAGTAGTCGAGATGAGTGGTGCATTGAAGACAACGGCTGTCAGTTTAACAAAAATTGCAAATGATATCAGGTGGCTTGCATCCGGCCCGCGTTGTGGCTTCGGTGAGATCCGAATCCCGTCACTACAGCCGGGGTCTTCCATCATGCCGGGCAAGGTGAATCCCGTCATACCGGAATCGGTTCTGCAGATTGCAGCCCAGGTGATGGGAAACGATCTCACCATCACCCTGGCAGCTCAGGGCGGCAACTTCGAGTTGAATGTCATGATGCCGGTTATGGCTTACAATCTGCTGCAATCCATATCGATCCTTTCCATCGGCGCCCACTCTCTTTCGGAAAAGTGCATCGAAGGGATCACGGCTGATCAGGAAAAGTGCAACTCCTATGTCGATAAGAGCCTGGCACTGGTAACCTATCTGGTTCCGCAGCTGGGATATGACAAGTCTGCAGCTATTTCGAAAAAGGCCCATGCCACTGGGAAGCGCATTGCGGACGTGGTACTGGAAGAGGGTGTTCTCACCCAAGAGGAATTGGACAAACTTATCAGGTGAAGAATATGGATACCGGTAGTTTTATCATTCAGTGTACAAATTGCAAAACCAGGAATCGGATACCCAAAAGCCGTGTGAAAGATGGGCCTGTTTGTGGGAAGTGCCGCATGAAACTGCCACCGCCCTCGGTGGTTCAACACCCCTTGATGGTGACGGACCGATCGTTTCAGGACGACGTTCTATCTTATCCGGGGGTGGTGCTTCTGGATTGCTGGGCTGCATGGTGCGGACCCTGCAGTATGATTGCACCCATCATGGATCAACTTGCAAGGGAGTTTTCCGGGCATGTCAAGGTGGCCAAGCTCAATATCGATCAAAACCCCATGACGGCGGCCCGTTACCATGTGCTAAGCGTACCGACACTGCTCTTTTTTAAAAACGGCAGGGTCGTGCATACTTTAGCCGGAGCATACGCCAAACCCGAGATCGAACGACAACTACGGGCCATGCTGTAAGGCATCAAGCATGAAAATTTTGATAACTGGTGGAACGGGATTTGTGGGAAGCTTCTTGTCGCGATATCTTTTGGACAGGGGCCACCATGTCATTGCCACAGGCATGCGCCGCCGCCATAACATCGAGAACGGCGACAGGTTTGCGTATGTTTCAGTCGATACGACTGTTCCGGGGGCCTGGCAGGACCGTGTCAGCGAGGCGGATGCCGTTATCAACCTTGCCGGACGAAATATTTTTTGTTACTGGACGGAGACAGCCAAACGCCGGATCCACGAGAGCCGTATTTTGACCACACGAAACGTGGTCGGGGCTATGGGAAAAAAGCAGGGCCCAATCCTCCTCAGCGCGTCTGCCATCGGCTATTACGGTGATCGGGGCGATGAGCTTTTGGAAGAATCGTCTTCCGCGGGCGATAACTTCCTTGCCAATGTGAGCGCGAGCTGGGAAAAGGAGGCGCTTGGGGCAGAGGCCAAAGGTGCCCGCGTTGCGCTGCTCCGCTTCAGCGTTATTCTCGGCAAAGATGGGGGTGCCCTGGCAAAGATGTTGCCCGCCTTTAAATGTTTTGCCGGGGGACCGATGGGGTCTGGTATGCAGTGGTTTTCCTGGATGCATATTCAAGATCTGGCTGCTGCTGTAGAGATGATCCTTGTAAATGAGGACATGAAGGGGACCTTTAATTTCTGTTCTCCCCATCCGGAGAGACACCACCATTTTGCCAAAACCTTGGGAAAAGCCTTGGGTCGGCCGGCTTTCTTAAAGATGCCTGCATTTGTCCTTAAACGGATCATGGGTGAGCTGGGAGATGTCATGCTGGCCAGCCAACGGTGTGTTCCGCAAAAGCTCCAGCGTCATGGATTCGAATTCCAATATCCGGTTCTGAAAAATGCTTTGGGAAATCTTCTGAATGAATGAAAAAAGCGACTCAGCCACCCTTAACGGACAGGAATATCACGATATAACCGGTTACGACCGCTTGCACATGCCCCGCCATACCATGGACTGGTCAAATGTCCCGCGTCAGACCAAATCATACCCGGTACTTCCAACGATTGCGCTTGAAACGGATGTTGACTTGGGGAAAAAATCGTTTTGGAAGATCATGGAAGAACCGGGCAGTTATTCCGGCATTGCGACCATTGACATCCAATCTTTGTCGGAAGTCCTTCGTCTGGCTTATGGTTACACGGCCCGACAACAGTCAGGTGGCCAGACATACCTGTACCGCAGCGTACCATCGGCGGGCGCCCTTTACCCTGCTGAGATCTACAGTGCAGTGGGAGGCATACCTGGTTTGCCGGCGGGTTTGTTTCACTATGATATTCAGGAATTTTCTCTTAAACAACTGCGCGGTGAAGATATATCGTCGCTCATTGCCGCGACACTCGCAATCCCGAAACCTGAAAATTGCTGGGTCTCATTTATTCTCAGCGGCATATTTTTTCGAAGTTCATGGAAATACCGGAAAAGGGCATTTCGATATGTGCTGCTCGACACCGGACACCTCCTCGAAAATCTGGTGTCTTCCTTGTCATATGTTGGTGTGGCTTGTTCGGTGCGATATGATTTTGATGACGAAAGCCTATGTTCCCTGGTGGGGCTGGACCGGCACAAGGAGGCTGGCTTTGCCATCCTGGATGTCCATCTGGAAAAGACGTGGCACGGCCTGGAGAAAACGAGTTCTCCGGTTGAACCCGTGGCACTGGGTGCGGGATTGGTGGGTGCCGGTCGCGTGTCTTCCCGTGAGGAGGCCTATGATGCCATTGAGGGGATTTACTATAAAAGTTCCGAATGCCGGAAACAGGGCAAACCGAGCGGCAGGGAATCGTTGGTCACCCTGCCGGAGCCCCGGGAATGGTTCCCCGTTAGACAGCAGGATGTGGAAAGCCATGGGGCAGACTATGCCGGTGTTGTCCAGGGACGGCGTTCCCGAAGGAACTTTGCCAGGGAGCCCATACCGGTCAAATCTTTTATGCGCTTGTTATCCCTGGTGGGTACAGTACCCAATTCCGACATAAGCGTGGAATCTATGGTAACGCCTGTTAAAGTAGGATTTCTGGTGGGCCACGTGGAGGGATTCGATCAGGGTTTTTACCGATTTGCCAGTGAGGACAGGGCGTATGGTCTTCTCAAATCGGGGTCTTTTGTCGAAACAATGGCAGGGATCTGCCTGGATCAGCTGTGGCTTGCAAACGCCGGTGCCCTTTTTCTGTTTATGGCAAATCTGAAGGCCCTGGATGATGCCTACGGGGCCAGGGGATACCGCTAT
>JAOZSO010000391.1:3613-3877 GCA_029939655.1 Desulfobacterales bacterium | reverse complement strand
CATAGAGCGATTCCATCAAATTTTCTATTTCACTGACACCTGAGATGGGATTTCGAAAATAATTGATGTGAGGGTTTTCGGGCAAGTTGTTGACAAATTCTTTTTTGCCGGCACCCGTCCCGATTCTGTCCATCAGATGATTCCATGCATCCAGCGTCGATGCAAAGCGTGCCCCGAGATCCAGTAGCCGTAGAGGGGCCGCAATGGCAAACACGCCCGACAGACCCATTGCCCGGGCCGCAATATGGAGCGACAGACCAGCAC
>JAOZSO010000391.1:0-3603 GCA_029939655.1 Desulfobacterales bacterium | reverse complement strand
AGGAAAAACCGCCGATTACGACCCTCTCACAAATGCTGCTGATCAAGGCATACCCCTCTTCAACGGAAGCGAGCCAGTCCTTGTAAGTTCGCTGTGCTAAATCTTCCGGGGACGTTCCGTGCCCCTTCAAACGCGGCGTATATACCCAGAATCCCTTGCGCTGAAGATATTTGGCCAATCCCTGAACTTCGAGCGGTGCCGCCATGTACCCATGGGAAAGAACGACGCCAACACGCTTTGACCTGCCCTTGAACAGGGCCGGCATTCCCACAGCCCGATCCTTGGTTTCCTTTTCGACGAAAAATGCCTTGTAGTCTGTATCATACTCATTTATGGCTTTCTCGAGAAGACTGCGCACAACTTTTCTGCGAATCATAAAGGACGGCTGCCAGGCAATTCTTCGGACCAACCGTTGGAATTTGATCAAGGGCTCAACCTCATTGGCGATGACCGAAACCAGGTTCTGAATCCGCGCGAGATGAAAATTCAACACCACACCGATGGGGTGAAGTTTAATCAGATTGCCGCCCTGTTCCTTGACAAAGCCCTGTTCCTTTGCCAGGGATATGAAATCCCGGCACTTGCCGTAGCCATCATCCACCAGCAGATGGGTCTGTTCTTCGTTGAGACTACTGTGACAATAGACATTCATCTTCCGGAGTGATGAAGATGCTGCCAGAAAAACGCGTCTTCTCAGGTCCTGCTTCTTGATGCGGCTGAATGGAAATAATTTCAGCATGGATGCAAAGATGTGATCATGGTTCAAGGTTGTCAAACTGTAGATGTCAGTCATATACCGCTGCATGACTTTCAAGGCGGACTTGCGCAATTTTGCCTTTGAGGGCAACGGGTCATCGAACTGAAACGGTCTCTTGGACTGGATATCCTTCTGGATGGCTGGTTGGTTCAGGTATGCATCGACTTCTATGGGTTTACCGAAACGAATATCCATGTCGACTCCGGATAGCAGCATGTGCCCTTCGGTCATGAGCTCTTCGATCAATCGATCGGATATGTTTTCAACCAGGCTTTTGGCAATATTACTCAAGGCGTTTTCTCTGGCCCGCACCGGATAATAGGTAATGTTGACAGGCACCAGCCGGGTTCCTGTCCTGGAAACATCTGCCATGGATTCTATCCGAAAGAGATCCAGGAGGCGATCGGCCTCTTCCGGGTTTGACTTGTTCATGGTAAGGAGCCGCTGGCGATAAAACTCGGTCCGCATCGCCAGGGTGGCCGCACCGGTGTGAGGTGGGTGCTTTCCACCGGCAGAAGAGATCATGAAGCGCCCTTTTTCTATGATCTTTTTATTTTTGACCATGCGACCTTCCGGAAATATGATCCACATGGCTTCGCCGGTGAGGAGCGTTTTCACGATCAAATGATCTCGATCCGGATTTTTTACAGAGACAGCGCCGATGTTGTCCATATAAGTGCCAAAGGCGCCCTTAAAAAATTCAGCTGCCGCCAGAGACCAGATGGGTGTCTGAGTCAACCGGAAAAGATGGGTTGGCAAGACAAATGTCTCAATCCTGGTAAAATGGTTGACCACAAATATGTTGTTGCCGACAGGGATATTTTCCGTACCGTGCAGGTTTACACGGGTCCGAGAAAGGTTTTCGAGCACCTTCACAAACAGTCCTGTGGTGCGGTATGCAAAGCGGTTCATTGTATTGACATTGCTCCCAACAACCCTTAGACCTAAATCAGCGGCCATCGGCAGAGTTGGTGACTCGTGATGGGGATTGCCGCAATGTTTGCGGCCTTGACATTCGTTCGGTTAAGGATATATATCGGAACTGTCAGCCGTGAACCTTGACCAGTATGCGGTAACCGACAAGTCGGCTTTAGACACTATAGACCATAGGCTGTAGACTGTAGGGTGTGAGCAGCTAAATGTCAAACAATCTATAGCCTACAGCCTGATAACAAGGGTTCATGTTATGCTGCATTTTAAAAAAAATAAAGCCTAATTTCAATATTCTTAATATTTGAAACGCTATTTTTGGAGGTGTCCGTGTATTCCAAGATTCTCATTCTGAAATTTTCCAAAACCGTGGCTGAAAAACCGATTGTCTGCAACCTGGTCAAAAACCATGACCTGACATTCAATATCCTGAATGCCGCCATTCTACCCCAAAGAGAAGGCGTCATGGTCCTGGAGTTGACCGGACCAAAAAAGAATTTTTCCGAGGGCACCCAATACCTGAAAGACATGGGTGTCCAGGTCCAGAATGCATCCCAGGAAGTCAAACGCATAACAAAACAATGCACCCACTGCGGGGCATGTACGGCCGTATGTCCCACGGGCGCGCTGTCGGTGGTACGGCCGGAAATGAAAGTTGAATTCAATCAGAAAAAATGCAGCATCTGCGAACTATGCGTCCCGGCCTGTCCCACGCGGGCGATGCAGATTCGTCCAACCAACACAATCTTTTTCGAATGAGAAAAATTGCCGTTCTGCTCAGTGGCGGAGTCGATTCCCTGGTAACCGCACGCATCCTCAAGGATCAGGGGCATTCCATTTTCGGAATCCATTTTGTTACGGGGTATGAACCTTCCGACGGTGCGACGTTCCCAGGAGAAACATCTTCTTCCACAACCTCCGTTATCAAACCTCTGGAAGCCGCTGCCGTTATCGTTTCCCGGCTGCGCGATCAATTAGAAATCCCCATTGAAATATTCGACGCCCGTAAGGCGTTTCAATCGGTTGTCGTAGATTATTTTGTTCGTACTTACCAGGAAGGTCGCACGCCGAATCCCTGCATGGTATGCAATCCATTCATTAAATTCGGTGCCTGTCTGTCCCTTGCGGCAAAACAGGGCGCATCACATCTGGCAACAGGCCATTATGCCCGTGTCAAAAAGGACAGCAATGGCTCTTTCCACCTTTTGCGCGGTAAAGATCATAAAAAAGACCAGTCTTATTTTCTGGCCGGACTGAACCGGCAGATACTGTCAAAGGCCATATTCCCCCTGGGAGAGTTTACCAAGGCAGAAACCATCGCACTATCCCAAAAATCGGGTTTAAAACCTGTCGCGCCCAAAGAAAGTCAGGACATCTGTTTCATCAGCGACTGCACCTACAGCGAATTTCTGGAACAGCAACCCGGGTTCAAGGGTCAGAAAGGACTCGTCGAAGATATTCACGGCCATGTCATCGGTGAGCACCAGGGGCTTCATCACTATACCATTGGCCAGCGACGGGGTATCAATATTCCGGCATCCGAGCCCTACTATGTCATATGCATGGATGCTGAACAAAATCGACTGGTGGTGGGATTCAAGCAGAATGCGTTTTCAGATACCGCCTACGTAGAAGAGATTCAGTGGATTCACGAACCGCCGCCGAAGCCCATCAGCGTAATGACGCGCATACGCTATCGGCACGAAGCCGCACCGTCACAACTTACTCCCCTTGGCAAACAGACCGCTCGCATACACTTTGAAGTGCCTCAAGCCGCCATAACACCAGGTCAGGCAGCCGTTTTTTACGATGGAGACGAGGTATTAGGGGGTGGATGGATTACGGCTTAAATAGATATCCGGGTCCAAAGGGCCCGGCACTGGGTTACCCCTATAAGGAGCTTTATCACCAAGTAT
>JAOZSO010000390.1:0-3896 GCA_029939655.1 Desulfobacterales bacterium | reverse complement strand
TGGATTTGTTTCGTATTTCGATATTCGGATTTAGAATTTATCACACGCTGAATGTACATAATATTAATCCCTTATAGGACTGAATCAGTGCCGGGCCATTTGGACCCGGGTATCTACTCGAAGGAGGGGCTAAATGACGCTATATTTGAAAAACGCGAACTACCTCGACGCGAAAACCCTAGAACTTCGCAAAACCCATCTCGCGGTCGAGCCGGGCCCCACGGGTGGCTTGATCTTCCGTGATTCCACCCCCTCCGATGGTGAACTGTCGATTCAGGACAGGGTGGTGGACTGCCGGGGCCGTCTCGTGACCAGGTCTTTTGCCTGCGGCCATCATCACATCTATTCCACACTTGCCCGAGGCATGCCCGCTCCGCCGCGGATCCCCACCAATTTTCTTGAGGTCCTGGAAACCATCTGGTGGCGGGTGGACAAGCGCCTCGATCGCGACATGATCGAGGCCAGTGCCCTGGCCGCGGCCCTTCACATGGCCAAGCACGGCGTAACTTTCTGCGTTGATCATCATTCCTCCCCGTACGCCACCGAGGGGTCCCTTAAAACCATTGCCCGGGCTTTTGAAAAGATAGGGCTCGGCCACTTGCTGTGCTACGAAAATTCCTGTCGGGACGGCCAGAGCTGCATGGAAGCAGGCCTTGCCGAAACCGACGCATACCTCTCTTCAGGCCGCAAGGGCCACGTGGGGCTGCACGCCTCGTTCACCGTCGACGATGATCTGCTTGAAAAATCCATTGAACTCGCCCGCAAGCACGGAACCGGGCTGCATGTACACGTGGCTGAGGCTCCGGCTGACCAGGATCACTGCCTCAAGACCTACGGTAAGCGCGTGATTCAGCGTCTGCACGAATTCGGTGCATTGGAAAGTCCTCACACCATCCTGGGCCACTGTGTGTTCCTTGACGACAATGAAAAAAAATGCTTGCGCGAATCCCCGGTGTGGGTCGTTCAGAACGTGGAGAGCAACCAGAACAACAACGTAGGGACGACCGGCTATACCGGGCTGACCGGCAACGTCATGCTCGGCACCGACGGCATGCACAGCGACATGCTGCGCAGCGCCAAAGCTGCCTATCTTGCAGGGCAAAATACCGAAGGCGTTTCCCCGGATCAGATGTATGAGCGCTTCCGCAACGTGCATCGTTTCACCAAGACCTTGGGCGCCGAGGGTGACGGCGATAACAACCTGGTCATTCTAGACTACGACACCCCCACGGAAATAACCTCCGGAAACTTCACCGGCCACTTCATCTACGGCCTCGAATCCAACCATGTCCTGAGCGTCATTGCCCAGGGCAAAGTAATCGTCGAGGAACGCAGGCTCACCAGTGTTGACGAGGCTGAAATTCTGGCCTATGCCCGCGAGCAGGGCCTTCGTCTCTGGAAGAAACTGGAAGAAGCATAAGACCGGTGTCGTCTAATGGTTTTTATGGTAAAAAAAAATTAGGATCATCTCCAAAAGAGTTGATCCAAATTAAGGATTCAAGGATTCCAGGGGTCCAGGGTTCGAGTGAGATGAAGTGAGGTATCAGCTAAATGCTTAAGAATTATAAAGAGTTAAAAGTCTGGGAAAAAGCGTATAAACTTTGTTTTGATAAACAATGATATCTGGCGATTTGGGTTATGTGGAGAAAGAAAGGCTTGAGGAATTAAGAATGAAGATCGGGGCTGTAGAGAGAATGCTGAAAGCGATGATCAAATCCCTGGAAAACAAACACTTGAATCCTTGAATCCTGGACCCCTGGGACCCTTTCTCCCAACTAATCGGGAGAAGAACCAATTATTAAAATAAATTGTAAAGCGATTTATTTAACAGCGTTAAGTTTTAAGTGTTAGGTTTTAAGTTGGCTGTTGGCTAAACCTAAAACGTAAAACCTAACACTTAAAACAATTTTTTTCTCTCAAATCGTTAGGAGAAAAAAATTACACTTTATATTTTCCAAAATCTTCCGGGGATAAGTTTTTAAGATATTCAGCCCATTTTTTACCCTCTTCGCTCTCGTCCAAAACCTCCGGCTGGGCTTCACCGTTTTTGGAGCGCTGCACTACCTTGTCATCCACATAGATGGGCGCCCCAAACCTGAGCGCGATGGCAATGGCATCGCTGGGCCTGGCATCGATATCAAATGACATATCACCGGATTCAAAGTAGATTTTTGCGAAAAATGTATTCTCCTTGAGATCACAGACCTCGATGCGTGTCACATCTGCCTTTAGCCTCTCGGCAACATTTTTAAACAGGTCATGGGTCATGGGGCGATCAAATTCAATCTTCTGGAGGGCCGATGCAATGGAGGTGGCTTCCAGCAAACCGATCCAAATTGGAATCGCGTGATCCTCTTTTTCTGACTTCAAAATGATAATCGGCGTATTGGACGCTGGATCCATGGTTAATCCTGCAATAGTCACTTTATGCAGCATAACTTTCTTCTCCTTTGGCTAGGGAATGCCCTGGGTCACACGTGACCACGCTGCCCCATAATGAATGGGGAAATGTCTTTTCAATCCTCACATGGACCATCTTTCCGACCTCGACACTTTTGTCAATACATGAATCGCCCTGAACAAAATTAACGATTTTATTGCCGGTGGTTCTGCCGGTCCATTGGACAGCTTCAGGTGCCCTGCTCCGGTTTTCATCAACCTGTTTTTTACTGTAACCTTCCACAAGAACTTCCTGGACAGTCCCTTTCATGCCGGAATGAATTTTCTGAGTGATGTGTGCCTGCAGGTCAAAAACTTCCTGAAGACGCTGTTTTTTTTCTTTCTCTGTTACTTTTCCCTTGAAGCGACCGGAAGGTGCGCTGGGCCGATCTGAATAGATGAAAGCAAACAGGCTGTCGAATTCAACCCGCTCGATAAGCGCTTTGGTTTGTTCGAAATCAGCCCTGGTTTCACCGGGAAACCCTACGATGATATCGGATGTAATGGCGATTTCCGGGCACGTTTCTCTCAACCTAATAACCTTCTCCAGGTACTTTTCGCGGGTATAGCGCCGATTCATTCGTGCCAGTACGTCATTGGAACCCGATTGTACGGGCAGATGGATATGATAACAGAGTTTTTCCACCGATTGGAATGTGTCGATCAAATCATCCGACAAGTCTTTGGGATGCGATGTCGTAAATCGAAGGCGAAACAAACCGTCAATGTCATTGATCTGTTTTAAAAGTGTCGGAAAATCGCAAAGATCCTGTTTTTGTCCATAGCTGTTGACGTTTTGTCCCAGGAGAGTAATTTCCCGGATACCGTTTACAACGAGTGACTTGATTTCACTTATAATTTTTTCAGGATCCCGGCTCATTTCTCTTCCCCGGACATAAGGTACCACGCAATAGGTACAGAAATTATCACACCCGCGCATGATGGTGACAAACCGCGAAACCTCATGGGGTTTCGGGGGGGCGGAAATATCTGCAGATTCCTGGATCACCTGTGACATATCAACATCGACGATTCGACATGGATGCTTCTCGATTCTCTCAATTGCAGCAGGCAGGCGATCGATGGCCTGGGTACCCAGGACAAAATCGATATGCGGCATCCGTTCGATAATCTTTTGCCCTTCCTGCTGGGCGACACACCCGCAGACACCCACTATCAAACGAGGTTTATCGCGTTTCATTTTTGCAAGACGGCCCAGAAAACTAAAAGCTTTCTGCTCTGCTTTTTCTCTTATGGAACAGGTGTTTATGATGACCAAATCCGCTTCTTCAACCCGAGTTTCCGTAACATATCCAATTCGATGCAGCCGTTCTGCAATCTGTTCGGAGTCATAAACATTCATCTGACACCCGATGGTGTTTATATAATATTTTTTAACTTTCATGGTCCCTTAACTGTAATTTTATACGTTCTATTTACTTTAATTATTAAGCACT
>JAOZSO010000389.1:0-3907 GCA_029939655.1 Desulfobacterales bacterium | reverse complement strand
GGCGGTGAGCCTGTCGAACCGTTTAGGATTTCGAATTTTGTGCTTCGGATTTAAGCAATTACCACCATCGGCATAGCCAAACATCTCTGACTTGTCCCATACAGGGTTGTAGTAATAGAAATAAAAGGAGTTACCATGGCTAAACGAATCGTAATAGGAATATCCGGTGCAAGTGGTGTGACGTACGGTGTCAGATTGCTCAGCTTACTGAAAGAGAGTGATTATGAAACGCACCTTGTTTTATCCGAGGCCGGCAAACTCAATATCAAGATTGAGACTGCGTACACCCCGGCTGAAGTCGAAGCCATGGCCACTCATGTGTATGACCAAAAGAATATGGCCGCTGCGCTGGCATCCGGATCCTTCTTAACCGAAGGCATGGTGGTAGTACCGTGTACGATAAAGACCTTATCCGGAATCGCCAACTCATATAACGAGAACCTCCTTGTAAGAGCTGCCGATGTCACATTAAAAGAAAAGCGCAAGCTGGTTTTGGTTGTGAGAGAAACGCCGCTGCACACGGGTCATCTGCGGCTCATGACATTAGCTGCGGAAATGGGAGCGCATATTCTACCACCGGTTCCTTCCTTTTATCATCAACCCAAAACCATCGAGGATATTATCGATCAGACTATCGGCAAGATATTTGATTACCTCGGTATCGAACACAATCTTTTCCAACGGTGGGGTGAGAAGGAGAGAACTTCGAAGAATTCCGATACATCCCTAAAAGCGCTTTAGCCCTACTATTTCATGAAAAAGTCGTTTTTGACAATTGGACAGGAGGACGCATTAAGGGAAAGGATGCGCTCAGGAAAGCATGGGCGCCATGGTTTTCCAACCACGGGGATTTTCGGTTTGTGGAGGAAGAAACCTTCATCGATGAAAAAGAACAAAAGGTTCTTTACCGCTGGTTGCTTGAATGGCCTTCTTTTTCACCTTCCCTTTGAAACCCAGGGCTTCCGGCAATACCGGTTCGTTTACGGGAGCGCGGGCCCGCAGCCCCTCCAGATCGCCAGTCCTTCGGTTTTTGTACCTCATGAATCAAATGAAGTTTATTCTGTCGGCTAAGTCTTTGATAGATCTGCCCCCATGCACAGGGCACATCCGGGTTGATTTCACAACTCCGGCCGTTGCTCCCCCCGCAAGGGCCGTTCAACAGACTCTTTGCACAACGGGCAACCGGACAAATGCCACCGGTGTAAGTCAGGAGACAATCGCCGCATCCCCGGCACATTTCCTGCCATATGCCCGGTTCAAACGAGGCGCCAAGAAACGTCGTGTTCAACGCCGGAATCACAGGCAAGGGATCAAAAGCATCGGCCAGAGTCTGAACACCGGCCCCGCAGGCCAGAGAGATAACAGCATCGGTCCCTTCAGGAAGGTCGTGATAGGACTGGATGAGATCCAGTTCGCACTGCCTTAAAATAACATCGACGGTTATGGGTGACGGTTCGGCCCCGTGGTACACTTTGCGGTTGAGCTCTTGAGCCAGCATTTGTACCTCACGGTCCCCGCCGGAAAGACACACAGAAACACAGCTTCCACAGCCGACGATTAAGATTTTTTCATAACCGGATATGGACAGGATGATCTCCTCAATAGGTTTGATATCACCGACAATCATGACATAGCCTCATTCGTGCCCAATAAAGTGGGCCTTGACTTTGAGGGTGAAAGCCGGCTTGTGGCGTTCACAAACAGGCGCCTCAGGTTTCCCCAGCTTTTCAGTGAGCGTATCTCCAAAAGCGGTTGTATAAATCGGCTCGCCGCACACACTGCAGTGCTCCAGATCAAGGGAGATAACCTCATCCCAGCGGTTTTGGAGCATATATTGAAATTCGACGGCATCCTGGGGGCACACACGCCAGCAATTCCCGCAGCGGGCACATCTTGCCATGTTGTGTCGCAGCTTTCTCTTTTTACCATCATCCTGAACGTCGATAGCATTGGCGGGACAATTCTGTAAACAGGCCAGGCACCCGTTACAGTTACTGTTGACCTGGAAAAAGTTCATCTCAGTACTTCCTCCTTAAACCGGCGGATTTGCGGATACAAGCCGCTTGAAGCATGTCGGCATCATCCCATCTCAGTGCACCGGGTTCGCAAAAATGAACACATTGCGGATTTCCATTGCATAAATCGCACTTGAAGATCATCTGTCGCATTTCGTCGAAACCAATGGCCGCATAGGGGCAGGCAGCCATACACGTTCCACATGATACACATCGATCATAATCGACCATGACCCTTCCCCAATCGTCATTCCAAACCATCGCATCTTTGGGACAAACGGTCATACAAGGCGCTTCCGCACACTGCTGACAACAATTCGGTAAAAAGATATCACTTGAGTGCCACTCAATAACACGAATTCGAGATAGGGAAGTGTCGATGTACCCCAGGTGAAAAAGAGAACAGGCAATTTCGCAGAGCCCACATCCATTGCACTTTTGTGGATGAATTGTAATGACTTTCGGTGAAACGTAATCATCTTCCGGCCGTGGGGCCAGCACTTCCGTGTCGCCGTTTTTCAGTCTCTCCACAATAACTTCCGGGAGGATGTCTTTTGTCTCTTGGCCGCGGTTACAGAAACGCGAGTTGATCATTTTTGATCACCTGTCTCGTCACAAATGATTATTAGGGCTATTCTCTTCTTGATTTCATACGATTTAATTCATTGTTCATTATATTGAACGCAACATGGATCTACTTTATCGACTATGATGAATTCTTGTCAACTATAAAATGATATATTACAGGTGTTATATGAATTTTCCCCTTGACAGATAGACCCGTTTGCTAATATAAATACGCAATATTAATTCACCAGAATGAACAAACTCTTTTGGCGAAACAAACAAATGAGGAGCACGCCATGGCAATCGACTCAAAAAATCTTTCGTCGGCCGAATCGTTACAGAAAGCACGCACATTCGGTAAAATCCGATGCCACAACCCTAGCTGCATGGAAAGGATGGAGCCGTCTCCAGGCGACGATCACGTCAAATGTGCAACCTGTGGCATGGAGTACCGACTCTTCTGGGTGCGTCCGGATCTGCCGCGAATCCGCGGTCCGGTCTGGGATGTCAATCGTAAAATAGCGAAAGAAAAGCTGGCCGAGAAATTAAAAAAAGCCAGCCAGGCCTCGAAGAAAAAAATCAAAAAAGAGGGGGTATCCTAAGATGGCACTAGATCGAAAAATTGCATACATCGATCTTTCCAAAGGCAAGATTGAATCCAAGCCCATCCCGCTTGAAATCCGAAAAAAATTCCTGGGCGGCAGGGGACTCGATGCATACCTGTTATATAACCATGCGCCCAAAGGATGCGATCCTCTCGGGCCTGACAACCCGTTATTGATCAGCGGTGGTATCCTGACGGCCACATGCGCCTCAGCCACAGCCCGGACACACATCATGGCCAAGTCACCCCTGACCGGTCTTTTAGGGAGTGCCAACATGGGCGGGTTCTTTGCCCCCGAACTGGCGTGGGCCGGCTATCACCACCTGGTCATCACCGGCAAGGCAAAAAAACCAGTATATCTCTGGATTCACAACGGCACCATCGAAATCCGTGATGCCTCGCATCTGTGGGGAAAGACGACCACAGAAACTCAATGGGCCATTCGCGAGGAAATGGGTGACGATGAAATCAAGAGTGCGGTTATTGGTCAGGCCGGTGAAAACCTGGTGCGCTATGCCAATGTAATGACCGGCATTAAAAATGCTGCCGGCCGGACAGGCATGGGCTGCGTCATGGGATCGAAAAACCTGAAGGCCGTTGCCGTGCGCGGAACCATGGACATCAAAATCGCCCATCCCATCGAAGCTCTGGACTACAACAAACGGTTCATCGATCAGATCACCAGCGCCAAAGTCAACAAAACCCAGGGCGCACTGGGCAC
>JAOZSO010000388.1:0-3907 GCA_029939655.1 Desulfobacterales bacterium | reverse complement strand
TATCGGATAGTCTCCAGGTTTACATTTACCTTTTTTGCCAATTGCCCAATAGTAATTTTTTCCATTTTTCATCCTCCTAAAACAACATAAGACCCGTACCAAGGTACAGGTCAAGTAAATAAGTGTTTTTTTTTGAAATTGTTCAGCAGATAGATAAATTTAGTCTCCCAAGGCAGGGATTCTTTTTTTATGGAATATTTTTTATTGACAGCGTCCAAACAAGCCTATATATTCCAATTTAACGATATGGAGGCAATATGAAAGAATTCATCAAAGTCATGAAAGCCCTATCTGACCCCAACCGGGTAAAGATGGTTAAGCTACTCCAGCGCAAAGTGTTGTGTGTATGCGAAATCCAGGAAGCCCTTGGTTTGGCCCAGTCCACCGTCAGCAAGCACCTTAAGATATTGGAGGAGGCTGGCTTGATCATTTATTCCAAAGAAGGGCTGTGGGTTAATTACCGTCTGGATGATGGAGCTAAAAATCCATATGTAGCCAGTTTGCTTGGGAATCTGCGACATTGGTTAGAGGAAGATGTCGAGATTGCAACACTGGTGGCGCGATTGCCCGAGATCCGTCGGGAAACCATCTGCGGAAACTAATTTTTTTTTGGCCTCATTATATCGTTACATGACAAAATATGAATGTAGCCTCCCGCAACATCGCGGGTACGTTGTGAGGCCACCCAATAGGAGCAAGTGTTATGAAAGAGTATACCAAGTTATTGTTGATTGTAGGCGTATTTGTCGCCGCATATTATGTGCCTTGGAGCCATCCAGTCATCCGGCAATCCGGGCTGGAAGCCTTTATGATGCTGCAGGAATACGCCCGTGAACATGTACTGACCTGTTTGATTCCGGCTTTTTTCATTGCCGGGGCGATTGCCGTGTTTGTTTCCCAGGCCTCAGTGCTTAAATATTTTGGGGCTCAGGCCGGCAAAATTCTTTCTTATTCAGTAGCCTCCGTCTCGGGTACAATCCTGGCAGTTTGCTCCTGCACGGTGCTGCCGTTATTTGCCGGTATCTACACCCGCGGTGCCGGCATTGGACCGGCTACCGCCTTTCTCTATTCCGGGCCGGCTATTAACGTGTTGGCCATCACAATGACCGCCAAGATCTTAGGTTGGCAATTAGGTCTTGCACGGGCCATCGGTGCGGTGGTCTTTGCCATTGTCACCGGCCTTTTAATGGCTTTGATCTTCCGCAAAGATGACGCAGCACGCACCGCCGGGCAAATTTACGTGCCGGACGTCGGGGCCAAAGGACGCACACTCCTGCAAGACAGCCTATACCTCCTGACAATGGTGCTGATCCTGGTGTTCGCCGCCTTTGCAAAGCCGGCACCTGGATCGACAGGTCTTTGGCCAGCCATCTTCGCGGCCAAATGGTACATCACCATTACGCTGCTTATTGTCCTGACCTTCATGCTCAAAGTCTGGTTTACCAAGGAGGAGTGCACGAACTGGGTGGAATCCACATGGGGATTTATGAAGCAAATTTTTCCGCTACTGGCCGGCGGGGTGTTGGTGGCCGGCTTCATGCTTGGTCGTCCGGGTCACCCAGCGCTGATACCCGAGCACTACATTCAGTCCCTTTTGGGCGGCAATTCTATCTGGGCCAACCTGATTGCCTCGGTGGCCGGCGCCTTGATGTATTTTGCGACGCTGACCGAAGTGCCCATTCTGCAGGGGCTTCTGGGAGCCGGCATGGGCAAGGGACCAGCCCTTGCGCTACTGTTGGCGGGACCGGCCCTTTCCCTGCCCAACATGTTGGTGATCGGCAGCGTCATGGGGGTTAAAAAGACAGCGACATTTTGTGGTATTATCGTGGTCCTGTCCACCATTGCCGGGATGATTTATGGCGCATTTATTGCTTAGGGGATATTGTGAACGATGTTATTCAAATCCGCGTCGGTCAGCACCAAATTAGCATCATCGGTCTCAAGGAAGTACTGGCGGAAGTGGCGGAAACCATGACAGGGGCACCGGATGAAATAATTCAGAAAGAGCTTCTCACACGGCTCTCCAAGCGGAACTATATCACCAATAATGCGATAGATCAGTATAAACAGGCGTTCTTACGTGAATATAAGAAATTGGTCGGAGAGTCTTTCTCAGAGGAGTGCAGCAATGGGGTTGATATCAAGGTGCTTGGCCCTGGCTGCCCCAGTGTGAACGACTGGAGCAGGAAATGATGGCCGTTATGGCAGAAGTCGGGGTTGTGGGCGCACTGGATCATGTGCGTGACTTGACCGAAATTGGACGCTATGGCGTCATGAGCACCCCGGCGTTGGTAATCAATGGTAAAGTCAAAGCCGTGGGCTCAGTTCCGCCCAGGGCAAAACTTAAGGCCTGGATCGTTCAGGCCGCATAGAAAGGGGATAAAAATGGACATCAAAGTGTTGGGCCCTGGCTGCCCTAAATGCCAGCAGACGGAAAAAGTGGTCAAAGAGGCAGTGGCCGAAGCCGGTGTAGCGGCCGAGATTGAAAAAGTCACTGATACGATGAAAATAGCCGGCTTCGGTGTGTTCGGTACACCAGCCGTGGTCGTTGACGGAGAAGTGAAATCCGTGGGCAAGATTCCCAAAAAAGAAGAGGTTCTGGCCTGGATCAAGTAAGAACTTGCCGGGAAATTATTTATGAGACCTTTCAATAGTGTTTCCTTATCGAAACCACTACTTGAATTTATTCCAGAGCACACCAGCGTAATCAAACAAAAACTCGGTAGAAAAGAAGGGGGCTATAATGGCTGATAATTGTTGTGAAGGTGGTGCCGATATCATGATTTTGGCATGCTCGGGTGGCTCTAATGTGGGGCAGCTATCCAACCAGGCAGCCATTGAGTTAACCCAGGAAGGCTTCGGTAAGGTGTTCTGCCTGGCAGGCATCGGCGGGCAGCTTTCCGGCTTCGTGCAGTCAGCCAGGGATGTTCCGGTGATGGTGGCCGTTGACGGCTGCCCGGTGGGCTGCGCCAAGGCAATATTGGAGAACGCCCAGGTGCCGCTGAAACACTACATGATGATCACCGAAGAGGGCATCGAAAAGAACAAGAATTTCAATCTCGAACGTGCTGATATCGAACAGGTCAAGTCGGCTATCAGACGGATGGTGAGTGAAAACGGACCTGTTGAAGCGGTCCCGACGACGGGTGGCGGCAGTTGCACAAAGTGCTGAATCGATTTTATCAGGAGGAAACCACGAATCGCCCTAAAGGGCTTATAATGGGGAAATGCCACCATGTTACTTGAAAGTTACCGGTTGGAAATATTTAACTCAAAATGCAACCCCAGCGCCATGGGCGTACATTGTTTTGCCCATTTGGATCAGGATGTGAGAAAGGCATTGCCCTATTTGAACACTGTCCTGGGCAGCTTCGAATATATTCAGGACCCGCCTTCAGTAACTTTCAAGGCCCAGGGCAAACTGATTACCGTGCATAGCCACAAGATCGCTGTCAACGCCCTGAAGGACGAGGCTGAAGCGCGCAAAATCGTCGAGTGGCTCAAGCGGGAGATCAATGAGGCATGGGAAAACAAAGAAAACATCGAGCCAAGCTTAAAGGGTGCCCCCCGGCCACAGTTGTTCGAAATTTTCAAACTACTCCCAAAGACCAACTGCCGCGAGTGCGGGGAACCCACCTGCATGGTGTTCGCCGCCCGAGTGGCTGAAGGGGCCAAAGGGGCCGATGCCTGTACACCCCTGGATTCGGATCAACTTCTGAAAATGGAGGACTACATGGGCAGATTCAACCTGGCAGATTGATACGCCCTCCGTAAATACCGGGAAGGATTAAAAAAGAAGAATGAACCGGCCTGATCTGAATGATACATACGATCCATACCAGGTTCTGGGCATAACCAAAGGCGCCGACAAGTTGACGATCAAAAGGGCGTATCGACATCTGGTCAA
>JAOZSO010000387.1:0-3918 GCA_029939655.1 Desulfobacterales bacterium | reverse complement strand
AGAGTATGAATCGCACTTACTCCCGGACGAATAAGATCCGAAAAGTCATCCAGTCCATTTTTCACATGGTCAATAGCGGCTACCATGTCATTGCTGTCGGCTGGATACAGGCTGACAACACTGTCAAGGGGGGAACCGGCTGGGGAGTCGAGTTGGCAAAACTGTTCAACCGACCACTGAACGTCTATGATCAAGAGCGAAAGGGGTGGTTTTCCTGGGAAAACAGCCAATGGGTTGAGAACACACCGGTGATTACCTCAGATACGTTTGCCGGTACCGGTACCCGTTTCCTTTCCGAGGACGGCCAAAAGGCCCTCCATGATCTTTTTGTGCGTTCTTTCGGACCGGCAGAGCAAGAATAGAATGGCTATACCTATGGCTGAAACTACTTAAATACGAAACACGAAATTCGAAATTCTAAACAATACCCAATGACACAAATTCGAATGCTCCAAACAAACTGTATAACGTTTAAGGCTATGGGTCATGTTTTGGTCATTTGAACATTCAATATTTGGATTTGTTTTGAATTTCGATATTCGAATTTCGGACTTGTTACGACCGATCATGTCCAAAGTTAAATCCTTTTAGGGTTTAATCATAGCCGGTTTTTTTGTGCCCAGGTATCTATAAATTCCTCAGCAAACGCCTTGTAATCAAGAGCGCCAAAGGAGGTGGTCCGGTAAAAAACCACGGGCTTTCCTACTTCGGCGGAGTCGGCGATGGTGGTGTTTGAACGAATGACGGTTTCATACATGCGTTCTTTGGTGCGATGGTCGTTTCTGAGCCTGGCCAATGTGTTGTGGCTTACGCGTGTCCGCCGGTCGAACATGGTCGCAAGAATTCCCGATATCTTCAGATCGGGATTGATTTCACGCTGGACCGCCCCGATGGTGTCGAAAAGCTCTGCCAGGGCATCAAACGCATAAGGGTGGGTCTGGCATGGTACGATCACGGACCCGGCACAGGTAAATACGTTTACGGTCAACAGTGACAGGCTCGGGGGTGTGTCCAGGATCATGATATCATACGCTCCCCGTATGGGTTCAAGAGCCCGCTTCAACCGGTTTTCTCGACCGGCAACTTCCACCAATTCGACCTCTGCGCCCGCCAGATCGACATGGGCAGGGATCAGGTCCAGCCCTTTCCACTTTGTTTTAACAACAACATCTCCGGCATCGACCGATTCAGGTTGACACACCATATCATAGGCTGTGGCATGTAATTCATCCATGCCAATTCCCAGACCGCGGGTTGCGTTAGCCTGGGGGTCCATGTCCACCACCAGGACTGTTTTCCCTTTCAATGACAAGGCTGCCGCCAGGTTAATGGCTGTCACTGTTTTCCCGACACCCCCTTTTTCATTGGCCACAGCGATAATTTTAGCTACTTTGTTCATCATTTTTTCCTCCTCAAAAAATGCGTTGCTCCTATTATTATTTGGTGCCTGGAATTGAAGAACCTCGCAGAAAGACAAGTCGGGTCGCTACGGGGTATGCGCTCGCTATTGCGGTTCAACGGGTGTTCGAGAGTTCAGGATAGATTCGATGTCTCCTCTAAACCTATCAATCCTCTCCAGATACCCCCTGGCGGTTTCACCAACCTTTCGCAAGCCTTCTTTGATCCGCTCCTTATCCACGTGCTCCTCTTTAACCATTTCGATCATTTTTGAAGCATCCATAAAATAAACCTGAAAATGTTCCCGCAGATCATCATTGAGCTGATGAACCATGACATCCGTCAATCGAAACAGGTATTGGAACTTGACATTCTCCTGATAATCCCTGAACTGCACCCTGATGGATCGCTCCGTCTCCAGCTTCATACGCCTGAATCCATCTTCCAGGGCCTTGTGTTTTCTACGGTTTTGTCGGGTCTCCGATTTTCTCAGCAGTTTTCGAAAGACCTTTATGACCGAATAGAATCCAAAGCGCACAACCGCCTCTGTTTTTATTCTGGAGGAATAGCGCATGGTTGTTTCCACTGGGGGCAGACTCAGCTTGTCTCTAAATTTGAGAACCTTCAGATCCGATAAAACCATCCTGCTTCCAAGGCTGTCGGTCTGAGATGCGCCCGTATCTGCCATGGATGCCTGGTAATCAGACATGGCCTCCTTCACCATGGCGGCATAGGGTGTTGCGACCGATTCAAGGTGGGACTTGATTTTCTCCTCTTCCTCCCGGATAAACTTGACGATTCTGGGGTGAATCGTTTCAGCCAGATGGCTGTCGATCGCAGCTTTGAAGTCCTGGAAAACAAGGTAAAGCATCTCTGTAAACCGTGATGATTCAATGGTTGCTTCGTAGGGTTCAAGATTGAGCTGAAAATTTCTGATAAAAGCAATCATGTCTTTTACAACCCTACCGTTCCCGGCATCAAAAAACCTGTCAATGGTCTTCCTTAGATTCAGTTTAATATTCTGAGATGCACCCTCCAGCGTGTTTTTGACCAGCGATGCAATCTGTGTCATCTGCTGCTGGTGATAAGTCATTTTGCTGATGAGTGATGCTACCCCTTTTGTATCTCCACCCAAAATCTCCTGGTGAATGCCGGACCAATGAGCCATGGACTCGGCCACTATACCCAGGCGCTCGATATTGTTTTTCACCAATAGAGAATAGTGTTCTTTTCCCAACTTGACAGAAAGATCAGCACTAAACCTTTTCGTCTCGCCGTCCGCGAACTCCACAAACGGTGTCTCTGTCTCCCATTGTGAAAACCGCACTTCATCCTTCCGTGACATGGATTTGAAGGATGCCTTAAATAGATTATAGAGGGACGAAAAAACATAAATATCCGGATCGGGTGTGATGACTGACACATCTTCCCTTGTATGTTCAACCAGTGCAATAAGCCCTTCCAGGGTTTCATGTTCACTGAAATCGCTATTGAGGACAAAAAGGATATTTTCAAGAATCCCCATGTTTCTTATAATGGATAAAAAGCGCATGTCTGCCTGGCGCAATCCCGTACGGCTGCTGATGACATAAATGATTAAGTGGGTCTTCAACAGATAATCCTGGATCATGGATAGATGGAGCGGATTGGGCGAATCACTCCCCTGGCAGTCTGCGATTTCAATATCGTTGCCCAAATCCCCACCCTTGATCCTCAAGAGCACATCTTTCAGGTAGACAGCCAGATGATCGCTCCCCACAAACATTTTCTGCTCGCCAAACAGGTCATCCTCGTACACCTTGGAAAGGTTGTCCGAAGTGATGATGTCTTTCACCACATCATATCCCTTTAAATAGGAATCGATAAGAATACCGTTGGTATTGCGGATCCCATTGGTCAGCAGGAGATTGGATTGAATATTTTGGAGGGCTGTGGTCAATGCACGCCGGTCACCTTCTCTGCGAATATCGAATTGGGTCTCCTCCGACTCCCATGCATGCACGGGAAAAAGTATCAATGCCTGGGATATCTCTTTGTTCACCTCATCCCAAGATTTGAAATAAAGTTTTGCCTTCAGGTACGGGCCCCGCCGAATTCTCGTAACAATCGACGTTACCACACCGGCCCCCCGGTTGAGATAGTCGGCTTTGAGCAGTGAGTTGACGAAAGTGCTTTTTCCGGATTTGATGGCACCGACCACGGCAACCCGAATGATCTCCTCATCCATCTGCTTCTTGATTGCCCGGCATATCGTCTCCCATTCCTCGAACGAGGCCACGCCAATGCCCGGCAACTCTCTTGCGGAACCAAGGTAGGTGGAGATATCGGTGCAAAGCCGCTGAAGATCTTCTTTAACCGAATGAAAAGTGGTCATAACCATGGCCGATCCCGGCTGAATACGATTCATGGCAATTCTTAGCCAAGGTGATAGTATTTTAAACAACTTAATAAACCAGAAACTCCTTTTTACATGGAGTGAAACCGATTGTCAAAGGGAATGGCTTGTAAATTCTATGGGTT
>JAOZSO010000039.1:0-14585 GCA_029939655.1 Desulfobacterales bacterium | reverse complement strand
GAGCGATTTTTCTCTCGATCTGCACCAATCTCTTGCGGATCAAGGGTTCGCAAAATCAAATTTACCCGATCTGTGCTTTAATGGTCTGGTACCCATCCGCGATAAAGGAGGTGGCAATTTTTTCCTGGGTTTCCTTGTCGGGTACGATCGCAGACATGTATCCACCCCGTCCCCCGCCGGTTACCTTTGCGCCGAAAGCCCCCAGGGAAATAGCACGATCGCAAAGACCCACCAGGATTTCATGGGAAAGATCCATGTCGATAAGAATCTTGTGGTTGGCGGTCATGATTTCACCCACCTTTTTAAGATCACATGTTTCGAACGCCTTTTTCATCTCAACTCCCTGGCTTATGATGGTGTCAAGACGCGATGCAAACAGATCCGGATCGCGTTCAATTTCCTTTTCAACAAATGTGTCCATTTTGGAGGTGTCGGCCGTTATGCCGCTGTTCCCCAATACCAGCAGGACCGGCTTTTCCACCTTGATCTGCTCGAAATGTTTTTCCTTATCTTTGATCCAGTATTTTATTAAACCGCCATAGGTTGAGGCTGTGTTGTCAACACCGCTGGGAATGCCGTGATAGGCAAATTCACCTTCCCAGCCCACATTATTGATCTGTTCGATGGAATAGTTCAGATTAAATTCGTCGTTGAGGGCTCTGGCCAAGGAGACACAGCTGGCCGCACTGGCACCCACGCCACTGCCGGCAAGAAGATCCCCGCCATAGGTGATCTTGATGGGTGTGTTTTGTACATCGATCTCCATTACCTCCAGGATGTGGTTGATGGAGTCCACCTGTTGGTGTTTCTTTTTCTCTTTGTAGCCCGGAACTTCCATGCGGTTGTCTTCCAGTGCCCACCCCTCGCCGTCTGCCCGCTCCACCACGGCTTCCGTTACAAACGGCAGTGCCGCAAGAATGGCCGGAACTTCCCGTAGAACAAACTGGTCACCGATAAAAATTGTTTTTCCAAATGCCGTACCTTTTCCCATGATTGGCTCCTTGATATTGGTTTTAGGTGTTAGGTTTTAAGTGTTAAGTAGCAGTCTTTGGACGATAGGCCATTAGCCGCTAATAGCCTAGCAGCCGATAGCCTACATTCTTTGAAATTATTCTTTTGTTAAAATTTTTTCCATTTCTGCGATGAGCGCTTCCTCTTTACCGATGGCCAGGGTCGTTGCAGCGGTAAGACTGTGACAGGCATCGGAAAAGCCCCCGAGATTGCCGGTTGCCTCGGGAAGGAACGTGTCCAGCCCCGGTATACGACCAGCCCGTATCTCATTCTGCACAAAGACGGGTGCCCGCATGGAAATTTTCACCTCATCAAAGGTGATGGGACCGAAACCGGGTATTTTGTTGGGGATAACCTGGAACCCGGCGATGTATTTATGTTCGTCGAATCCTTCAGTGTCCTTATACGTATCACAAAAAGCCCCGATCATCTTGACCCCCATGGGATTGAATCTCTCCTGCACATGAAACCATTGAATATGCTCCGTCTGCTTGATATCCCCCTGTCGGATTCTTTTAATCTGGTCCTTGAAAATTCTTGTTTGGATGTCGCGCAGTTGTTCCAGCATTTGATCCGATTCCGGTGTTGTCCCTTCCAGGCAGACTTTTATTCCCATGTCCGGGCCCTCCCGGTAGTAACCTGCAGCACCCAGCGTATCCAGATAAAAACCCAGCTCGTCACAGGGCATTGGGCCTTTGGGGGTCAGCAAAATATAGTCTTCCCCCTTGTCATGCTCCCTGATCTCCAGCAGCCCCTGCCTTTGGGTCTCGAGTGCCACCTCCCGGTTCTGGGTGGCCAGACGGCCGTTTAAAAAAAAATGATCTCCCACGGCGCCGATGGTGGCAATATAGGCCAGATCCCGGTTTGCAGGGTCCATGGTTTTTGCGAAAAGGTAACAGGTGGTGGACGCTGTGATGTCCAGATCGCCTTTCAGACCGAAAAGCTCCGGATCCAGGTTGTGCACCATGGGATCGGTGGATGGGTTGGCCTTGTGGTGATCCAAAATCAGGGTAAGATTTTTCCCGTTGTTCAGGTCCGATATCATCGGTGCGATCCTCCCGGCAAAATCGGTAAAGACAATCAGCTTCCCCTCCTGATGGAACACCTTTTTCAAGACGGCCGGGTAGGGTTTTTCAAGACAGAAACGCTTGACGTCAAAGCCTTTACGTTCAAATGTACGGGTCAGAATGGCACCGGAAGTCAGCCCGTCCGAATCGTTGTGATGGAATAATTGTACGGATTTTTCAGGCCATTTATTGATCTCGTGGATCGCCTTTTCCATGGCAGCGATTAATTGAGTTGTCATTTATCTTCTCCTGTCGATGAATTTCTATTTATCACTTCAGGTTTAATATCTCATTAGCCCACAATTCCTGGTAAAGTCAAAAAAATATTGACCATCATTCGAAGATAGTCGAAAATGAAATCATGAAACCTATTAAAGAATTCCCATCACGGGAAAAATCGCAAATTCAGTACGTTCTCACAGATATCGACGATACCTTGACGGTCCATGGACGCTTGCCGGCTATTGCTTTTTCGGCCATGGAAAAACTGCAGCAAAATAACATTCATGTTATCCCCATCACGGGACGACCGGCTGGTTGGTGTGATCATATAGCCCGAATGTGGCCGGTGGCAGGTCTGGTGGGTGAAAACGGCGCGTTCTATTTTCGCTACGACACTGAAAAAAAGAAAATGATCCGACGCTATTTCAAGTCAAAAGAAGCACGACGGCAGGATCAAAAAAAGCTTAGCAGATTGAAAGAGGAAATATTGAAACAGGTTCCTGGAAGCCAGGTGTCTGCAGACCAGGCCTACCGTGAAGCAGACCTGGCCATCGATTTTTGTGAAGATGTTCCGCCCTTGTCGGCGGAAGCCATCGATAATATTGTTCAAATTTTCAAACAGGCCGGAGCTCAGGCGAAGGAAAGCTCCATCCATGTTAACGGCTGGTTTGGAAACTATGACAAACTGACCATGAGCCAAATGCTTCTTGATGAGGTTTTTAATCTGTCACTTGAATTGCTCAAAGATCAGGTTCTCTATATCGGCGACTCACCCAATGACTGTCCCATGTTCGCATTTTTTCCACATTCCGTGGGCGTTGCCAACATCCTTGACTTCAAGGGGCGCCTGGAATCGGAACCCGCGTGGATCACGACAGAACCCGGCGGGTACGGGTTTGCCGAAATGGCCGACATCCTTGTTTCCTGAAACCCGGTACCGTTTTCCAGACAAAGGCCCTTTTCTCTGCCGGTCACATAAGATGTCAGGCCTGTTGCGTTAGATATAATTGAAAGTTTATCCTAAGCTGAGCGATTATCGAGGTTGCCGCAACTAAGCAAGTTGAGCATAGCGAAATCCCGCCCCGCGGGAGAAGATGCTGTTTCGCTCTTGTTGGGGCGTAGCTCGAAGAGCGAAGACCAAATAGTGAACTATGCGGTATGGCATCTGACGCCGTAGATGCGGTAAGATCGGCAATCCCAAACAGGTTTATTTCTCCGTGTCCACCAATCCCTTGACAAACCAGCGCTGCATCATCAAAACAACCAGAATCGGTGGCAGCATAACGATCAGCGCTCCGGCCAGGGCCACGTTCCAGTAGGGCAGGTCATCGGCCTGGGGAATCAGGTTCTTCAGGCCGATAACCGCTGTCATCATCTTCGGGTTGGTCGTTATCAGAAGCGGCCACAGATACTGGTTCCAGCCATAAACAAATTCGATCACAACCAGGGCTGCAATATTGGTTTTTGAAAGTGGGAGCAGGATTTTTCTGAAAAATATCATGGGAGAAGCGCCATCCATTTTAGCAGCCTCGCACAATTCCTCGGGAATGGTCAGAAAAAACTGCCTGAACAAAAATGTGCAGGTAGCCGATGCCACCAGCGGCAAGATGAGCCCTTGGTAACTGTCCAGAAGGCTGAAGTCCAGATTGACCTCAACCTCATGGCCCGCTATCCAGCCGGCAACTCCGTCCAGGTGCAGTGCCGCCCACAGTGAATTGAGGGGCCCGAACACATTGGCCGCCATCTCGTACGTGGGGAGGATTCTCACCTCGACAGGCAGCATCAATGTGCAGAACACGGTTATAAATGCAACCGTTCGAAACCGGTAATCAAAATAGACGATTGAAAATGCACCCAGCATGGATACGATAATCTTGCCGATGGTGATGCCTGCGGCCATGATAAACGAATTGATGAGCTGGGTTCCCAGATCGCCCTTGTCCCAGGCTGTCTGCATATTAACCCAAAACTGATCCCCAGGGATCAGGGGCATGGGCACCCGTGATACATCCTCGATGGAAAGCGTTGCCGCAATAATTGCATAGATAATGGGAAAGCCGACGATAAGAATTCCCAGTATCAGGAAAATATAGGTGAATGTATCAAGTATGGGTGTTTTTTCTACCATGGAAAAATAATCACAATTCCGTATTGAACCAAATGGAGAAGATCTTATCAGCCTGTGTACTGAACTTTTCTTTCTACATATTTAAACTGCAGTACGGTTATCAAAATGATCAAGGACATCAAAACGATGGACTGGGCCGCCGAAGAGCCAAGATTCAGCCCGATAAACCCGTCCTGGTAAACCTTGTAGACCAGAATATTTGTCGACCCTCCTGGGCCGCCCTGGGTCACCGTATGAATCACACCGAATGTTTCAAAAAACGCGTATATGATGTTCATAACCGTTACAAAAAACAGTGTGGGTGTCAGTAGTGGCATCGTAATGGACCAGAACCGCCTGAACGGACTTGCCCCATCCATGGCCGCCGCTTCAATGAGTGATTTTGGGATAGACTGCATGCCTGCCATGAAAAACACAAAATTATAACTGATCTCTTTCCATGCACTTGCCATCACAACCATTGTAAGGGCATCGCCTGCCCTGAGCACCGGATTCCAGTCGACCCCGAACCACCGTTTGATGGCCAGGGCAACAACACCATAGGAAGGATGCAGCAGAAACAACCAGAGGATTCCGGAAATTGCCGGTGCAACCGCATAGGGCCAGATCAGCAGTGTCCGGATCAGCGCCTTTACTCTCAATGCCCGGTTGGCCATGGTGGCGATAAAAAGTCCCAACGATATGGAAACAAACGCCGTTGCTGCGCTGAATAACAAGGTCGTCACAACAGAGCGGAGGTACAGCGGGTCTTTGAACAGTGCGATAAAATTGTCGAACCAGACAAACGTATTGTGCATCCCAAAAGGATCGCTGAGCATGAGAGACTGCATCAACCCCTGGGCGGCCGGCCAGTAAAAAAAGGCTACCGTGACCAATATCTGCGGAAATATCAACAGATACGGCAGAAGCCTTGATTTAAAAATAGATCTCTTTATCATGCCGTCCTAGGTCAAACGCAGCGTTCCCACCAAGCGCCTGGAAACGCCGCGTTTTTCATCAAGGTTGGGTTGCTTCGGTTATTACTTGTAGGTTTTTTCAAACTCTCTCAGTTTTATATTGCTGCGCTTGACTGCATTGTCCAGCGCTTCCTGGGGCGTTTTGCTGTCATTCCAGACCAGTTCAAGTTCTTCGTTAATAATGTTACGGATCTGAATAAAGTACCCAAGACGTAACCCACGTGATATTTTTGTCGGTTCACGACGCGTCATCTGTTTGATGCCGACTTCCTGAAAGGGATTGGCATCAAAATAACCGACATCTTTAAGACCTTTGTAAGATGTCAATGTGATCGGGAAATAGCCGGTTTGCATGTGCCAGTAACCCTGCATTCTATTGGTGGCCAGAAAGTCCAGGAATGCCGCAACCCCTTCGTACTCTTTTTTGCTGTGTCCTTTGAGAACCCAGTTGGATGCGCCACCGATGATGGAATTCTGGGGCTCTTTCATCCAGGATTCCACCGGCAGCGGTGCCACATCCCACTTGAAGTCCTTGACTGCTTTTTTCAGCTTGGCGATTCCACTGATGGAATCGATATAAAGACCGGCATTCTGAGCAAGAAACTCAGCTTTTGGTCCTTGATATTTCTGCCCACCGTAAAAAAAGCGTCCGTCCGCCATCCATGATTTTAAACGTGCAATATGGTTCACCACTTTATCGTTGTTGATCGTCAATTCACAATCCAGTCCTTCATATCCGTTGGCTTTTGTTGCAAACGGGATGTTGTGAATTGCGCTGTAGTTTTCGATCTGCGTCCAGGACTGCCAGGCCGTAACCAGGCCACCAGGCACGCCTGATTTTACCAGCTTCGCGGTGATTTCCTCCATGTCATCCCACGTAATCGCCTCTGACTTGGACAATAAGGGAATTCCTGCTTTTTTGAATAGATCCACGTTGTAATACATAACCGGTGTGGAAGAATTGAACGGCATGGACATCAAGTTGCCATCCGAATTCATGTAGTAGGAGAGCACGGGTTGAAGATAGTCCTTCCAGTTGACATCGTACCCCGCGTCCTTCATCAGCTTGTATACCGGATAGATGGCGCCGGACAGCATCATGGTCTGGGTGCCCACCTCGAAGGATTGGAGAATGTGCGGTTGTTTTTTTGCCCGGATGGCCGCCACGCCGGCGTTGACGGTTTCATCGTAGTTGCCTTTATTGGTTCCGACGACAACATACTTGTCCTGGGATTCGTTAAACTGCTTAATCATGTAATTACAGATCTCTCCGCGCGCACTTCTCATGGCGTGCCACCAATTGATCGTAATTGGTTTTGCCATGACCTGACCTGCGGAAAAAACAACGAGTACCAAAAACATCGAGAACATTAATAGTCTACGGTTTTTCATAACTCACGCCTCCTTTAGTTGGTTTTTCTGTGCGTTCGATCTTCATGATGGGTATGTAGGAACGGGTGAAACCCTGTCAAGCTAAACTATTTTCAAATATACCTGGAGTCAAGGCTTATTATCGATCTTCACCGCTATCCGCCGAAAATGGTGACCTGAACATAACGATCGAACAAAAACTCAAAAAAAAGGTTAAGAAACCTTGACTTTACAGTATAAAACATGATCAATTTCATGGTTGTCTATGACTCGGTAAGAAACCGTTTGCCACCGAGGCCGTCTTAATGGTGTATTCTGGAATCAGCGACTATTTCCTTGATGCGTGTTGCAAATTTTAAGAATATTTGATTTAGAAATGATTTGATTCATTATGACATTCCGAAATCGACGTGTTGCAAATTTTCCAGAAAAAATACCCTTCAAAAACAGGTGTTTTAAATGGCAGAAGTGAGTCTTGAAAAGGTAGTTAAAGCATTTGGTAAGACCGAGGTCGTCCATGGGATCGATCTTGAAATAAAAGATCTCGAGTTTGCTGTTCTGGTGGGACCCTCGGGATGCGGCAAATCCACTGTCCTGAGAATGGTTGCCGGGCTGGAGCAGATTACCAGCGGAGTCATTCATATTGGAGATCGGGTCGTCAACGATGTTGCTCCCAAAGATCGGAGCGTTGCCATGGTCTTCCAGAACTACGCACTTTATCCACATATGAACGTTTTTAACAACATGTCATTCGGCCTCAAACTGAGAAAAAAACCCAAAGAGGAAATTGAAAAGCGCGTGAATGATGCTGCTTCCATACTCGGCCTTCAAGATCTTCTCCTGCGAAAACCGTTCGAACTTTCCGGTGGCCAGAGACAGCGTGTGGCCATGGGCAGGGCAATCGTTCGAAAACCATCCGTTTTCCTGTTTGATGAGCCGCTTTCCAATCTGGATGCCAAGCTGCGGACACAGATGCGTACCGAAATCAAACGACTCCACAAAAATGTTCAGTCCACCATCATCTATGTAACGCACGACCAGGTGGAAGCCATGACCCTGGCCGACCGTATCGTTGTCATGAAAGACGGGAATATTGAACAGATCGGAAAGCCGCTTGAATTATTCGAGAATCCCGTAAATACATTTGTTGCCGGTTTCATTGGCTCGCCACCAATGAATCTAGTGTCTGCAAAGATTGTTTCAAAAAATGCCCGTTTGACGCTCCAGTTCAATACCGACTTTAACATACCCATACCTGAAAAATCGGGTCATTCACTGAAAGATGGAATGACTGTTACCATGGGGCTTCGAACGGAAGATCTCACCATCGATAACGACAACAATTCATTTCCAGACCCTTGGATGGTCAACGGACTTGTGGAGGTTGTGGAACCGCTTGGGGGTGAAACCATCATGCACATGGACTTTAACGGCGTCAAATTCGTAGCAAAAAGTGAAGGCCGTAGAATTGTTCGCCCGGGTGAGAAAATACGTATCGCCATGAATCTAAAGCACTTACACATTTTTGATGTTGATTCTTCTCTCTCGATCTACTGAACAGTGCTTTTCCAATACACAAACAAAAGAATTCCTTTTTGAACAAGGAGGATATGATGCAGTTGACCATTACAAAATCCCAGAGACTGAAACCCAAACCGGATGAAGCCAACCTCGGTTTCGGCACCATATTCACCGATCATATGTTCAATATGGATTACAGTATCGAAAAGGGGTGGTACAATCCGAGAATCGAGCCCTACGCTCCCATATCCATGGACCCTTCGACCATGGTGCTGCACTATGGTCAAGCTGTGTTTGAAGGACTGAAAGCCTATCGCACTGATTCGGGCGGTATCCAGCTTTTTCGCCCGGCAGACAATTTCAAACGCATGAACCGTTCCGGCAAACAACTTTGTATACCCGCATTTGACGAAGATACAGCCCTCGACACGCTCAAACAACTCCTGAAAATGGAGAAAGACTGGGTGCCAAGCGCTCCGGGAACGTCTCTTTATATACGGCCCACTATTGTGGCTACCGATCCCTTTCTGGGGGTACGCGCATCTTTCACCTACCGGTTTTTTATTATTTTGTCCCCGGTGGGAGCCTATTACCCCGAAGGGTTCAATCCAGTAAAGATATGGGTGACCAAAGAACATGTCCGGGCGGTACGCGGTGGTGTCGGTGAGGCCAAAACACCGGGCAATTATGCCGCCAGCCTGCTGGCCGGTGAAAAAGCCCACTCAGAAGGATACACCCAGGTGTTGTGGTTGGACGGCGTCGAACAGAAGTTCATCGAAGAAGTGGGCGCCATGAATATCTTTTTTGTGATCGATGACGAGATCATCACACCCGAATTAAGCGGCAGTATCCTGCCGGGAATCACCCGGACTTCGGTCATAAAACTCGCAAAACACTGGGGGATGAAGGTTTCGGAAAGAAAAATCAGCATCGATGAAGTCATGACGGCCTGGCGTTCGGGCAAACTGGCGGAAATATTCGGTTCCGGAACGGCGGCGGTTATCTCCCCTGTGGGTGAACTCAAGTACGGTGATGACATCGTTTCCGTGGGCAACGGCGGCGTTGGACCGGTGGCCCAGCGACTCTTCGATGCCATTCAGGGTATCCAGTACGGCAATACCGAGGATCCCATGGGATGGACTGAGCCGGTAATTTAAATAGTGCCCATCCACAAATGGTCTTTTTATGATAAAACCCCTTAACGTTTTTGTTTTAAAAATGGAAAAGGCGGGCCTGCCCTCTTTGGTGATTGACACCTTTTGTCATTATTACCAGCAGGTAGCAGCAGGAGATACCGGGCTCCTGTCAGAAAATGACATTCGGCCCGTCTCACCTGAAAACATTCCAGACGCAGCCGGTCTGCAGGCCTATTCGGACGCAGGACATGCTGCCATGAAAAAGACGGTGGCCATTGTTCTAAACGGTGGTCTCGGCACCAGCATGGGGCTTACCAGAGCAAAATCCCTTATTCCTGTCAAAGAGGGAAAATCCTTTCTTGAAATAAAGCTGAAACAGGCAGAACACTGCGGTGCGCAGCTGGCCTTCATGAACAGTTACAATACCCATCAGGACACGGTGTCGGCGGTGTCGGCGCTCAGCCCTGCCCTTGAGCCCTTATATTTTATCCAAAACAAATTCCCGAAAGTACTTGTGTCGAATCTGCAGCCGGTCCAGTGCCCGGCCAACCCCGAGCTGGAATGGAACCCCCCGGGCCATGGTGATATTTATGCGGCTCTCTACTCCTCCGGTCTACTGAAAAAATTATTGGACAGCGGTATTGAATATGGTTTTATCGCCAACTCGGATAATCTTGGTGCAACACTGGATGAAACCCTTTTGGGTTTTTTTGCCGCTCATGACCATTCCTTTATGATGGAGGTGGCAGAAAGAACCCCTGCCGACGTAAAAGGGGGGCACCTTGCCAGGTATAAAAACGGCTCGCTGGTTTTGCGGGAAATCGCCCAGTGCCCTAAAAATGAAATTGCCGCGTTTCAGGATATCCAACGATACCGATATTTCAACACAAATAATCTGTGGATCAATCTCAAATACCTGAAAGCTCTTTTCGACACAAAAGGGTCCCTGTTCCTCCCCATGATTGTCAACCCCAAAACCGTGAACCCCAGAAAGAAAGACAGCCCGAAGGTCTACCAGATAGAAACCGCCATGGGGGCTGCCATTTCCATGTTTCAAGGATCGACAGCTGTCCGTGTTTCGAGAAGCCGGTTTCTGCCGGTGAAAAAATGCCGGGACCTGCTCGCCATTCGTTCGGATTGTTACCTGCTGGCCGAAAAGAGTCGGCTCATTATAAACCCGAAAAGAAAAACACCTCCCCCAAAGATTACCCTTGACCCTGTATATTTCGGTCATATCGATGATTTTAACCATCGGTTCCAGTGGCCACCCAGCCTTATTGACTGCGTATCGCTAAAGATAGAGGGGAATGTGTTTTTTCAACAAAATGTGACCATCACGGGGCAGGTAAAAATAACGAATCCCGGAGATTCGCCGGTTACCATACCATCGGGAAGCAGAATCCATCAGGATCTGGTCGTATAGGAGCGACATCATCACTTTCTTTATAATTGTTCCTGATTTTTTATTGGACAATACTTTTTAAAACATTTATAATTCATCATCTACTTGAACCGACTATCAACGCGCCTGCATTGGTTGCGGATTCAGAATTGTTCTGCGCAATTATATTTCTGCTGAACGCGATCATCGCCTTTTATGGCTTTTCTCTTTACCGTATTTACCGAAACATACAAAAGTGGAGGCCTATCATGAAAGTCAACTTCAATAACATTTTATGTGCCACAGACCTTTCTGACCTTTCCGCCATTGCCATATCTTCCGGCGTGGCTCTGGCAAAAGAATTCAATGCCAGGCTCTTTGTCTGCCATATTGTGGATTTAAGCACCACGGCAGCATATGGGGATATCATTTTTGCGCCCCTGGAGCTTCAAAACAAAACCATCGGATATACCCATGAACAACTGAAACGGATGATGCAAAATCAAACCATCGACTGGGAGCCTCTGGTCACAGCAGGTCATCCCCCGGATGAAATATCGAAATTTGTGGCCATGCACCAGATTGACCTGGTTGTTTCGGCAACGCACGGGCGCAGTGGGCTCAAACGTGTTTTCCTGGGATCTGTCACCGAGCGGTTAATGAGAACCCTGCCATGCCCATTGCTTATCGTCAGAAGTCTTGAGGGTGTTGACACATCTACCGGGGAGTCTTTGCTGGGTTTTAAGAAAATACTGGTGGGATGTGACTTTTCAACCTTTTCTGAACTCGCTTTTCAATATGGTTTAAGCCTGGCTCAGGATTTCGAATCGGAACTGCATCTGGTCCATGTGATAGAAACACCGAGCTATAAAGACATATTGAAGTCCGGTGCGAGCCCTGGTGTTTCACCCGAAAAAACATTGTACGATCAGTTGAATGAAAAATTATCCAAAATGATTCCTGAAGAGTCCGCTGTCTGGTGTCGACCCAAAGCAATCCTTTTGACCGGCAGACCCTATGAAGAGATCATCAAATATTCCCTGCTAAATTCAATAGATCTTATCATTCTCGGTATTCGTGGGCGCAACCTCATAGAGGTGCTTATGACGGGATCGACCACCGACCGGGTTTCACGCAAAGGTCCCTGCCCGGTGCTGTCGGTTTGTCCGATTGCGGTATAAAATTAGCTGTTTTTGTATAGATAAAAATACTTCATAACCTTTTTGACATAATCTTGCGTCTCTTTGATTGGCGGTATATCCCTGTATTTATCCACAATGGTCGGACCTGCGTTGTAGGCTGCCAACGCCAATGGAAGTTTTCCTTCAAACCGTTCTATAAGAGACTTGAAATAACGGGCACCGCCCATAATATTGTCTTTGGGATCATAGGGCTCTCGGATATTGAATGCCTGCAGGTTCTGGGGCATAATCTGCATCAAACCAAGGGCCCCTTTTTTGGAAACAGCCCTTGAATCAAAGTCAGACTCCACTTTTATCATCGCTTTCAACAGAGAAAACGACAGGTCAAACGTATTAGAAGCTTCCTGAATAATTCCATCATATTTTTTGGTTGCCGTTGCCGGTTTTGGCCGCTCCTTGATATACAGCGTGTATTGAGACGATGTCGGCGCATTGGTGAAATGAAGCACGCCCTGGCTGTCGATAAACAGGTAAATATCCGCCTGAACAACAGGCACCGCCACAAAGAGAAATAGGACGGAAATAAGTATGCCCACGATTCTGATTTGAACCGCAATTATCATATGTGTCCGCTCATTTTTTCTTTTTCCCGGGATGTAAATAATTCAATCGTCCCATACGCGCCATCATATCCTGGAAAAATCTGAACTTCTTTTTTCCGGACCCGTTCAATCGCCTCGCCTAATAAAGGAACATCAACATGATTCAGCGATTCTATCGGAAGCTCATGCAGTATTTTTAATTCCGCTCCTTTTTTAATTAACAACTCATTATATACCTTATTGACCTTTTTGGTATTGGGTCCGACATTTAGTAGTTCAGACAAAATTTCATTAAGCGGAATGAGATGATGAAAGGCATGGTGTCTTTCCGGAAACGCCCCAAGGGGACGATCCGCCAGTTGCTCAACCCTATATAAAACACCGAGTGTCACGGGCTTCCCGCAGACAGGACAAAGCCCTTTTTTTTGAATTGTCTCTGTTGGCCATGATCGATAATCACACTTCCGGTGTCCATCGATATGATATTTGCCCTCTTCGGGAAAAAATTCAAATGTACCACAAAATAATTCTGGATCGCCCGTCTTGATGGCGTTTTTGATATGAGAATAGCTCAGGTCGGTATTAAATATATTGGCCTCTCTCCCTAATTTCATCGGAGAGTGGGCATCTGAATTGGATATCAGGGTCAATCCATCTAAACCTTTAACTCGCCAGTTCATTTCGGGATCAGAAGACAAACCGGTTTCTACTGCAAAAATATGGGGCGTCAGATCCTCAAAACATTCCTGAATCGAATCAAATCCTGATTTCGAACCCAGCATGGAAAACCAGGGCGTCCATATATGGGCCGGTACCAGAAAACTTCCCGGCGACATTTCAAGGGATATTTCCAGAAGGTTTCTGGCGTCCAGACCCAGTATCGGTCTACCATCTGATTTGATATTCCCTATTTTATCAAGTGCCTGGTTAAATTTTTCAACAGATTCAATGTCCGGAAAAAACACAAGATTGTGATTTTTTCGGGTTTTTCCATACTTTTTATAGATATTGCTGATTTCTGAAACCAGAATAAATCGGACTGTACCCTGGCAGTTTACAGGTATGTGATCCTTACATGCCCGGGCGATGTCTTCTCTGAGTTTAAACAACCCCGCTTCGGCCGGCACTAATTTTTCTTTTATTTCCTTAAACCAGACAGGATGTGTAACATCACCGGTACCCAGTACCGTAATTCCTTTTAGTTGACCCGCTATATAAAGGTTTTCCAAATCGAGGTTTTTGGCAGTAGCCCTGGAATATTTTGAATGCACATGGAGGTCAGCAATAAATTTCATCTTGTTTCGTACGGTTCTTCCAGCTATATGTATATAAGTAAAGCCTCTTTATACACAATATCTTGTATTTTGTATTGATAAAATGTTCATAATTTTCTATTTATGAACAAAAAGAAAACCATAGACGAAAACGATCCGTTTTTGAACAGTTTTTCAATCACTTATTGTAAAAGAAAATATTATATTATATTAATAAAATCAATTTATTGTTAACTTGTTGTTATTATGAACAGCCCTTATTAATACTTCTTTATTTATAAGGTAGGAAATACATATGAAGATTACAATCAAAAAAGGGGATATTCTGGCGGTTCTTTCTAAAATTCAGGGATTGACCAGCCGAAAGAGCAATCTTGCAATAACTGAAAATGTCATGTTGACCACATCCGGCAACGGCATCACGCTGATGGCAACAGATCTTGAAACCGGTATCGAAGGTTCTTATCCGGCAATTGTTGAAAAGGAAGGCAGTATCGCCATCAGTGCCAGGAAATTATATGAAATTGTCAGGGAATTTCCAAACGAGGATATCGAAATTAATGAGGTGGAAAATAAATGGATTGAAATAGGTAGTCCGGATATTCAGTATCATATTGTGGGCATGGATTCGGAGGAATTTCCTGAAAATCCTAAAGTAGATGAAATTGAACTTTTTGAAATGGAATCTTCTTTTTTAAAAAAAATGATCGAAAAGAATGCCATGATCAGCGGCGCAACAGACGATAAACGCGCTCATATAACGGGCACCCTTTT
>JAOZSO010000386.1:0-3928 GCA_029939655.1 Desulfobacterales bacterium | reverse complement strand
GATAAAGGAATACCCATGATACTGATCATCGATTTCGGATCACAGTTCAATCAACTGATAGCACGCCGGGTCAGGGAGTGGCATGTGTACTGCCAGATTGAATCACCCCGGATTTCCATCAATGATGTCAGATCCATGAAACCTGAAGGCATCATTTTGTCCGGGGGACCTTCCAGTATCTATGAAAAAAACAGCCCCCGTATCGATACGGGCATTTTCAACTTGAAGATCCCCGTGCTGGGCATCTGTTACGGCATGCAGTTCATGGTGGACGCCCTTGGTGGGGTAGTGAAAAGCGCCCGGAAACGGGAATATGGTTTTGCTGAGCTGGCAATCAAAAAGCAGACAGGACTCTTTAAAAATATCGACAGCAGGACCCAAACATGGATGAGCCACGGGGATTCGATTCAGAAACTCCCCAAAGGGTTTGTCACTACGGCCACCACCAGCAACACCCCCATTGCCGCGGTCCAAAATTATCGCAAGCGTTTGTATGGTTTCCAATTTCATCCGGAGGTCGAGCATACGCCCAAAGGCAAGTTGATGATCCAGAGTTTTCTTTTTGATATATGTGGTTGCCGGCGGTCATGGACCATGAAATCATTTGCAAAATCATCAATCACAGAAATCAGAGAGCAGATCGGCAATCAAAAAGTTATCCTTGGTTTGAGCGGAGGGGTCGATTCCTCGGTAACGGCCCTTTTGATCCACAAGGCGGTTGGTAAAAATCTGACCTGTATATTTGTAGACAACGGATTGCTACGGAAAAACGAGGCAACACAGCTCAAACAGCGTCTGAAGCAGCAGTTAAACATCAATATCAAATTTGTGGGTGCCACATCAAAATTTCTGAATGCCCTCGCCCGGGTCTCCGACCCGGAAAAAAAGAGAAAAATTATCGGCAGAGTCTTCATGGAAGTATTCGAAGCCCAGGCCAAAAAAATAAAAGGAGCTGAATTCCTGGCTCAGGGTACCCTCTATCCCGATGTCATTGAATCTGTATCCGCCTTCGGTGGTCCCACTTCGGTCATCAAATCCCACCACAACGTGGGTGGCCTTCCTAAAAAAATGAAGCTAAAGCTCGTGGAACCCTTGAAGTTTCTCTTCAAAGATGAAGTCAGGGCTCTGGGTAGGGCAATCGGTCTCCCCGACGACCTCACCTGGCGGCAACCGTTCCCGGGCCCGGGCCTCGCCATCCGGATCATCGGTGAGATAACGCGAAAGCGGCTTGCCATTCTCAGGGAAGTGGATGCTGTATTGCTTGAAGAAATTCGGGCAGGCGGCTATTATAAAAAATTATGGCAATCCTTTGCCGTTCTATTACCCCTGAAAAGCGTCGGAATCATGGGTGACAGTCGAACATACGAACATATTGTCGCAATCCGCGCAGTCACCAGCAAAGATGCCATGACTGCGGACTGGGCCAAATTGCCCCATGCGTTTCTCGGTAAAATATCGAACCGGATTATCAACGAGGTTCGAGGTGTCAACCGGGTCGTGTATGATATCAGCTCAAAGCCACCGAGCACCATAGAATGGGAATAAACAATGATCGAAGAAAATGACAATTCCAGGTTTCAATTCAGCGCAGACGAGGATGAACCTGAGGCCATTCTCCAAGATGAACTTCGGGAACTTAAAATTGAAAAGCTGGGCCATCGTGTAACCCTGCTGACCGTCCTCATCCCTTGCATGATCGGTGTTATTCTGGTTATCACGTATCTCGATATCAAGGACAGGGTCACGCGGTCTTATGACACCGGGGCCATTGGTGTACAGAAACTTTCCAAGGATCTGGCATCAAAATTCTCCTCCCTTTCACTCGAACAGGCAAAGATAAATGACATCCTGGCTAAAAAACTGCCTGAGTTAGATAAATCAGCTGCATTTTTAAAATCCAGGATCACAAAGCTTCAGAAATCAATGACCCAGATGACCGCTTCGACAATTAACCGCGATGAGTTGACCCGTGTGACCGAAAACCTGACCAATAAGGTTGCCGATATTCCACAGAGTATGAAGCCCGATTTTGAAGCACTTGCCTTGGCGGACAACCGGATCGTTGAGGATGCCCGTCGGATATCTGATGATATCAAGATGTTGTCCGACAGCATGGCGGAGATAGATACCAGGATAAATACCATCAGAAAAGAACTTGAGACCGTCAGTGAAAAAACCATTGATAAGGACGAACTCGAACTGACACTCAAACTCAAGGAGATCGGTTACCGACAGGCACTTTTAGATAAAACAGCTTTATTGGAAAAGGAAATTCAGGCCATTCGGGAAGAGATCAAAGGCCTCCAGAAAGTCAATAGCGGTTCATCCAGCGTGGCACCTGCAACGCAACCGTCATCACCGGTTTCGCAAAAGCCGGCCTCTAAAACGACAAAACCCGCAACCATTGAATCGGACGGTATCGTCGAGCAGACTATCGAATAATAAAATCGTTGCACGATTTTATTTGACGCGACGTTGTCGCTTATTAAAATTTTAAGGAACTATAAACAAAAAGAAGGGGAATATCGCGGCTGCTGGATAAACCCTGTTCGACTATGAAAAACTCGTTCTAAAGTGGCTGTAATGCCGAACAAATCCAAATATCAAATCCTCAAATGACCCAAACATTGTCCATGGGCTTGAACGTTATACGATTTGTTTTGATCATTCCAATTTGGGTCATTGGGTATTGTTTAGAATTTCGGATTTCGTGCTTCGGATTTAAACAATTACCGCCATCGGCATAGCCAACTGCCACTGACCTGGCCCAGAAGACCAGGTTTTCGATACGGAATAAATTATGGACCAGGAAAGACTCAATCATCTATTACATTCCGTTGCGGAGGGGGAGACCTCCATCGAAGAAGCATCGAATTTAATCAAGAAACTCCCCTACGAAGATATCGATTTTGCACATATCGATCACCACCGATCCCTTCGCAAAGGTTTTCCCGAGGTCATTTTCGGCCTGGGGAAAACAGCCCCACAGATCATTGGTATCATGGAAAAGATGATCCCCCAGGAATCCGTGATTCTGGTTACCCGGGTCGATGCGGAAAAAGCAGAGAAAATCATCCCCGCTTTTACGGACGCGGTATATGACCCGGAGGCCAAAATGATTCTCCTGGGGGAGCAAAAGCCTACTCCCAACGCCAAAGGTGACATACTGGTTATATCGGCAGGAACATCTGATATCCCTGTTGCCAAAGAAGCCCATCTAACAGCCCAGGCCATGGGGAACAGGGTCGAAGCGCTGTACGACGTGGGTGTAGCCGGTATCCATCGCCTGTTCGCCCACCAGGACCTCATTCAAAAGGCCGCCGTCCTCATTGTTGTTGCGGGCATGGAGGGAGCACTTCCAAGTGTAGTGGCCGGAATGGTGTGTCGGCCGGTAATAGCCGTTCCCACCAGTATCGGCTATGGCACGAGTCTCGGAGGCCTGACAGCGCTGTTTGCCATGTTGAACAGCTGCAGTTCCAATGTAGCTGTCGTCAATATCGACAATGGCTTTGGGGCGGGATACATGGCGGCCACCATCAACCGGAAATAAGCTTTCACATCGACCAATCCCGTTCTTATGGGATCCAGAAAAAAGAATAAGGTAAGCGGTATGATCGCTTGAACTGTTGTCCGGCCATTTCGCAACAAAGCGTCAACCGGGCTTGATTTTATATTTTTATCACTGAAATAGTTTTGTGCTGACTCTTTATAGGCCTTGGGATTTCAGTATTTTAGATTGATTTTCTTTGCTAAAAAAGGTGTTTTCTTTCATGGGATGGGGAACGCTGTCGAGGTAAAAAGCGCCTAAAGACAGTACTGCTAAAATCGGAAATAGCGATGCAAGCGTCACTAATCGCAATATTTAAAACAATAGATCGCTGATTCTCGACCGCTTGATAGCCTTTTCTAATTCTACTGCTATAAATAC
>JAOZSO010000038.1:4601-14608 GCA_029939655.1 Desulfobacterales bacterium | reverse complement strand
TTGCGGACGCTTCTGACCGGATTTGCCGTTTCATGGGGTATTTTCATGCTCATTGTCCTTCTGGGATCGGGATACGGCCTGGAAAACGGTGTTCGCAACACATTCTCGGAAGATGCTGTCAACAGCTTGTGGGTCAGGAGTGGCCAGACGTCTATGCCATACCAGGGATTAAGGCAGGGACGACGGATACGATTCAAAACCGATGATTACGACGATCTGAAACAGTCCATCAAGGGACGGGAGAAAATAGCTGCGCGATACTACCTGGGTCGTAACACAACGGTTCGTTACAAATCCCTTGCCGGAAAATTTCCGGTTGTGGGAATCCATCCTGAATACACAGCCATTGAAATGCTCAAGGCTACCGACGGACGCCTGATCAATGCAATGGATGAAGCAAGGCAACGCAAAGTTGTCATTATCGGGACTAAAACAAAGCAGGAGCTCTTTCCATCCGGTCCTGCCGTAGGGCAATATGTGCTCATAAAAAACATCGCATTTCAAATCGTGGGGGTGTTCACAGATGAAGGCGATGAATGGCAACTGGATCGTGTATATATCCCCATCAGCACCATGCAGCACCTGTTCAGCCGGAATGACCGCATCCACAATCTTGTATTGACGATAGACAGAGGTGCATCGCAATTTCCGGAAGCTGTTGAGAGCGCGGTAAGAAAACGACTTGCACAACGTCATCGATTCAACGTGGAGGACCACCGTGCGTTGTTCATGCGTAATACCCTGGTATCATTTCAAAAATATATGCGTCTTTTTGCCAATATACGCATGTTTATATGGATCATCGGCATCGGTTCCATCGTGGCAGGCATTGTCGGTGTCAGCAACATCATGTTGATCACAGTAAAGGAGCGGACTCGGGAAATCGGTATCCGCAAAGCCATCGGTGCCTCACCCGGGTCAATCATAGACCTGATTGTAACAGAGGCGATTATCATCACTTTTTTCTTTGGCTATCTCGGTCTGGTAGCCGGCATTGCTGCATTGGAGATCATGGCGCATGCAATTCAGGGTGTAACCTACTTTCAAAATCCCGAAGTGAACCTGTCAACCGCCTTTGGTGCGGTATTTCTACTGGTCCTGTCCGGTACGGCGGGCTGCAAGTATCCGGCCGGTGGAAGCGCTGCATGATGAGTAGAAAAACGGGTCCAGAGGACTTGATAATGCTTAAAAACCCTTATGCTGTTTACTACTGGGCAAATTCGAGTGTGACAAACTCTAAATACGAATATCGAAATACGAAACAAATCCAAATATCGAATGTTCAAAAAGCCCAAACATAGCCCATGGGTTTGAACGTTATACGGTTGGTTTTGATCATTTGAATTTATGTCATTCGATATTGTTTAGTATTTCGAATTTCGTGCTTCGGATTTCAATAGTTATTGCCATTGGCATAGCCAAATGAACCTTACCTGATTTAAAAACCAGGTTTTTCTACTGGAATGATAAGTAAAATGATCCGTTTTGAAATAGACATCTGGCAGGAAATCCTGTACACGGTTCGGCAAAACCGTCTCCGTTCGCTGCTGACGGCCTTTGGTGTTTTCTGGGGCCTCTTTATGCTTGTCATCATGATTGGCACCGGTCACGGCCTCCAAAAAGGCGCTTATTCCGAATTCAGCGGTTACGCCACCAACAGTGTATTCATCTGGCCGCGGCTTACAACCAAACCCTACAAGGGATTCCCCATCGGCAGGCGCTTTAAATTTACAAATGAAGACACCGAAGTCATCCGGCGCATGGTTCCGGGTGTTTCCTCCCTTGCACCTCGGGGTCGAAAACGTGGAGGAGATGGTAGCAACAATGTTACCCACGGGGATCGGACCGCAACTCTGACCATCTATGGTGATCATCCGGAAGTACAGAATATTCGATTGCTTCAGATGATTTCCGGTCGCTTTCTGAATCGTCTGGATTTGGCCGAACGACGAAAGGTGGCTGTCATAGGGGAAGAAACAATCAAACTTCTTTTTGAAAAGGAAGAATCTCCCATAGGGACTTACATCAGCATCAACAACATCAATTTTAAAGTTATTGGCGTGTATCGGTTGCCAAGCAGGAATGATGAGGACTATGAAGAGGAAGCCAAGGCTGTTTTCCTGCCCTTATCGACCTTTCAGCGGGTATTTAACTGGGGTGATGTCGTTGGATGGTTTTCCATCACATCCCAACCCCAGGTCAAAGCCTCTGTTGTACGGGATGAGGTCATCCGGGTCCTGGCCGGCAGACATGCCGTCGCGCCGGAGGATGAACGCGCGTTTGGTTCCTGGAATATGGAAGACGAATTCCAGAAAATTGCCGATCTTTTTGTGGGCATCAGATTTATCGTTTGGTTTGTAGGTATTTTTACGCTCATTGCAGGTATTATCGGTGTTTCCAATATTATGTTGATAGCCGTCAAAGAACGAACCCGGGAAATCGGGATCAAACGCACCGTTGGCGCTACACCCTTTTCCGTAATCAGCCAGGTGTTGATGGAAGCACTGCTGCTTACTTCCATTCCGGGATATCTGTCCCTGGTTTGTGGTGTTGCCGTGTTGGAGGGTGTTGGCCGCTTGATTCATATTCTGAAAATAGATGCCCAGATGTTTCAAGATCCCAGCATTGATTTTGCCGCCGCCCTGCTGGCCCTTGCCGTCCTGACGATAGCAGGCACATTGGCAGGCTTGATACCTGCATACCGCGCGGTACAAGATAAACCCGTGGAAGCACTACGATAGGGGATTCGAATTGAACCGTAGGAAAGATAACCTTATGAGAAAATTTTTTCGCATACTTATCGTCATCCTGTTTATCCTGATATTTATAGGAACGCTTGCTTTTCTATATGTAAAGTCCAGACCGAAAACTGCTCCAGTAAAAACGGTTTCGCCTGTAGTGATGGATATCGTGAAAAAAACCGTGGTTACGGGAAGCATCGTCGCCCGACGGGAGGTTGAGATTAAGGCTCAGCTTTCAGGAATTGTCGATGAAATCATGGTGGAATCCGGCGATTCCGTAAAAAAGGGCCAGGTACTGGCAAGACTTTTACTGGTACCCAACCTGGTTCGCGTCAATGAAGCCGGGGCTCGAGTTAAAAAAGCAACCATTGCATTGGAAGACGCGGACAAGACTTTTGAGCGCGTCAAACGGCGATATGAAGCATCCATAAAAGGTGGTAATCTGTTGACCCAAAAAAAGTCACCAAATCTGATCAAATTGCATCTGGCAGAGAAAGATCTCAATCAGGCGAAATTGAGTCTTCAAGATGCACAGAACACATATGATCGGGACAAAGAGCTCATAGCCAAAAAGATTATCCCGGAATCCTCGTTTCAGAATACAATTCTGCTGCTCTCTATAGCCCGTGAGGAATATGACAAGACAGAGACGTATTATCAGATGGTGCGTGCTGAAACAGTGGACGAAACAGAAGAAGAATACCAAAAAGCTGAAATAGAGCACAAACAAGCCTTGGAAGAATTAGCGGCCGCGCAAAACAATCTACAGTTGATCCAGGAAGGTATTACACCAGGCACCAGAGATAAAAGCAATACTTTGATCCGCGCCACCATCGATGGTTCGGTCCTTGAAGTGCCGGTCAAGGAAGGCAGCCTTGTGGTAGAAACCAGTACCCAGTCATCGGGCACGACAATTGCCGTTGTTGCGGACATGACGGATATGATTTTCGAGGGTAATGTAGATGAAACCGAAGTCGGAAAACTCCACCGGGACATGCCCCTCATTCTCACCATAGGTGCCATTGAAAACCGATCTTTTGAGGCCAGAATCGAACATATCGCTCCCAAGGGAAAGCAAATCAGCGGCACAATTCAATTTGGATTACGCGCCAAAGTTGCTCTGGAAGCAAACTCTTTTATACGATCCGGCTATTCCGCCACCGCGGATATCGTGTTGGAAAAACGCGAAAATGTCCTGGCAGTTAACGAGGGCAATTTAATTTTTAAGAAAAATGCTGTGTTTGTGGAAGTGCCGGCAGGCTCCGGGCAATTCAAAAAGCGAAAAATAGAAACCGGCCTGTCCGACGGTATTCATATTGAAGTATTGTCCGGCCTTGCCCCCAGAGAACACATTAAGGTGCAGGGTGGTGGCAAATAATATCATTGCCATTGTAGGAGTGCCCCTTGTGGGTACCCGAAAGCCCGTCGGTAATTTGTCAAAACGGGCAGGCACAAGGCCTGCCCCTACAGGATTAGGGGATATTGTCTGCGCATTTAAATCTATCACAACGAACAGATATCTATATATATCCAGGGCGTCAAACAACACGGGTGGACACCGTTTCCCGGTAAATTATGGCAACGTAATTACTATGAGCACATCGTTCGTAACGAGAAAGAAATGAGGAGACTTACCATGCATTCTCATAAATTTTCCATAGGGTGGTTCATTGTGCTAATTGCGTTCATCAGCATCATCGCCGGGTGCCAAGCTTTCAGACACGCCCCGGGTTCTCAAAAGATTCCGACCAGACATCTCCTCTTCATTCCCGGGCAGGGCTCTTTACACGTCAGGTGGGAAGCAAGGCATCTCAGCATCGAATTCAAGGGAAAGGTCAGTCAAAATCTCTTGACGATGAATGGCCACATCGACATCACCGGTGACGGAATCCAGCATTTCACCCTGTTGGATCGGTTGGTCGTAGATATTTATTTTACAGATTCAGCCGGCACTGTTCTGGCCAAACACAAATTCTATTCTACGGTCAAATCGCCAGTGGATGACATGATCCCACACACGTTCAAGCGCAGTTTCGACCTGCCTAAGGGAACCACGCACATTGCCTTCAGGTATAACTGAACAGCTCGGGAAGGTGAATCCAAGCCACTTCAGAAAAAAGGCATGCTGGCTTTAAGAGAAATGCCAAGCAACTGTGCCAATTGTTTCCGCGTTTTCCCCATATGGTTCCTAATTTCAGCCAATTCCTGTTTTTCCACTTAGACCCCTCCATATAGTTTTTACCACAAGGTGGCATAGTACGAAGTTTTATGCTATTTTCCAAAAAAAGCTTGACATAACCACATTGTGGTACTATTCAATGGAAAAGACTACATTGTGGCCCTAAGTGGCAAAGTATGCGCACAATTGAATAGGTCATAATTTGGACAATATCCAACCTGTTCTCATGAATCTGTTTACTAAGTTTGCGACTCAAATCGAGTTTTCTGTATAGTAAGATTGCTTTTAACCTATACCGACAGGAGAACTTATGAGACCGAGCATAAGTAAGCCCTTACCAGCGCCAAATACATTCGAGGAACAAATCGAATTATTTGAACAAGACGCTCAGGAAAAGCACTATGCGACCATTCAGAACATGCAGACGGTGGGGCTTTCTGATCGGTTCAACCGATTATTAGAGCTTAGCATTATTCCCACACTTGGACGAATCGGTTTTGACGAACAACTTTGTTGGGTACTTTTTAAAATGACTGCGCCGGTCTGGAAATCGATAGGGCCGTTCGGCGATGATGTCGAACTGATGTATCCCGTTTTCCTGAAGGATATGGGAGAAATACGAAGAGGCATCATATCGAATTCAAGAAAGAATTCCAGGGCACGGTCAATACTGGACCAAATGGACCCTCAAGCGACTTACTCATTGATAAACAGGACCATGCATCCTGCGAAACTCTTTGAGGATTTCGACGACATTTCACTTTCCTGGATAATTTTACCCCGTGCATACGACCTTCTGGAAAAAGATCATTCGCAGTATATGCTGATCTATATAAGATCGATAGATAAAGAGACGGAATTTGAATTCACGAGGATTTTGGCACGCATCATTATAGAGTTTGTGGGCAACTATTCCCTCAAATATATTGATGATGTTCAGCTTAAAAATCAGATGGTCGATGCCTTGTTCTATGGTTATGCAACCATGTTTTGGAAGAACCTGAGGGATCCGCCGGGAGGGTTCGAAGATGGATTGATCTTTGAGAGTTTCTTCCGTTGGGCCAAGATGATTCACGGCAGATTCGCTCCAGCCAATAAAGATATGGCAAGAACAACTGAAAGAATGAAAAAAGAAAAGGAAAAGACTTTCCCGGTTTACAATGCCTTTGGTCTTGCCCATCATAATCATTACGACGTTCGCAGATTTCTTGTTGCGCTGCGGCATGGAATTCCGGGAGTGGAATCCGTTGTCCGGTATTTTGGAATTGGTGGCCCTCTTCTGAAAAATAAAACGGACGGACGATTACCCTATGTTGCCGTCCCAAAGACATTGAGTTTACTTTTTCGTCAGATCAAGAAAAGATACCCTGTTGAGACACCAAGGACCAGGAAATCCATACGGGAATTTTTATCGAGATTAGGATCAAATTACAATTTAGAGCGACTCAAGGCTGTCCACTTCGGGGGTGAGCTGTCGGAATCTCTCAGGTTTGTAAGCCCTCGCGTTCAAAGCTTGATCCACGATTTGCGCACAGGATATCTTGAATCCTACAGGCGTGGTTTGAAAATATCCAATCGACACCGCGGTTAATCTCCCTGAACAGGCTGTTCCTTGAGCAAATATAGGCTGTGCCGACCTTTTGGCTATGTGCATGATGGTCCTGCATCCGCGCATCCGTAATAAGCAGGTAGTGCCCGGCAATGCCACCGTAGTTTTCCTGCAATACCATGCGGCTCATTTCTCGCAGATTAAGCTGGGCCACAGGAATATAGGTGGCAGGTGATACGAAATCGGCGTATTCAAACAATTGAGGGTTCAGTGCCAGAAAGTGGTAATCCTCTTCAGGAGTCAAACCGGAGAACGCCTGAGATAAAATCCGGCTTTGATAGGCAGGATCAGGGTATACTTCAGCCTTGATCTCGACCATCAGATGCATGTTTTTCCCATAACGTGTCAGGACCTCAAACAGAGTTGGAATCTGGGGAAAATCTTTTCTCAGATGGTCGAACATGGTCTGCCCGATCGTCAGGGAATCGCCGAACATGCGCTGCAAATCTGCATCGTGAAACACAACGGGTACGAGGTCCTTTGTCCAGCGAATGTCGCATTCGATGCCCCACACGCCGTGATCACGTGCCCTGTCAAACGCTGCCAGCGTATTTTCAAACAGTGCAACGTTGTCGTGTTCGCCCCGATGGGAAACGATCCTGCATCTGCGCAGGGCTGCTTCCCCGGGTTTCGGTTGCGGCGATCGAGCAAAAAAGCCGTCTGCGGCAAAATGGAATAACCTCTCGGTCAAATCGAATAACGTCGTGCCTGTTTTTTTCATGATATTTGAGGAGCCTTTCATAAATCGTAGATACCCATGTCCAAAGGGCCCGGCCCTGATTCAGCCCTATAAGGGATTACTATTAACATGGCAACTGAATAGTCAAACGCCGTCATGCCGGACTTGATCCGGCATCCAGTGTTTTTCTGGATTCCCGCCTTCGCGAGAATGACAACCTTAAGCTATTTAATTGCCGGAGCAATATTATACACATTCAGCGTGTGATAAATTCTAAATCCGAATTAGGATTTCGAATTTCGTGCTTCGGATTTAAGTAACTACCGCCATATCAACGGTTTCAACTTGTTAAACACAAACATGCTGATTTGGCTGATTTCATAGTCCGCCTGTCCATGCACGATATCACTCACATCGAGGTATAATCGGTTGACATGCGGGAAGGTGTCCACATCTAAAATATGCATGGAGAGATAGACATTCCTCCCCAGAACGATCACATTGAAATCAGAATCATGACAAACATCTTGTATTACCTTCTCTGCATTTCCCGGATAAATAACAAATGGGCGCTGATTCATGGATCTAACATCTAAATGCGCTTCAATAAATTCCTTAACCAGCGCATTGCGCCTTTTCTGCTCGTCTGAGTCTCCTGATACAGCATCACCAAACATCTGGGCTATAATGAGTTTTTGCAGTAATCCGATCATGGTCTTCTCAAATGTTTTTGTGGCTTCGACATAGGTTTCCTCCGGCATAAAACCACTCGGATAGGCATCTATATCGATGGATTGATAGGCAAATGATTTGACAACAGAAGGTAATACAGCAACCCTCACAGATTTTTTGTCGGGTCTTTCCCGGACCTGCTCGAACCCGGAATCCCTGTAGCGAGCTGACTGGATCTTTTCCCGAACATAGGAATCCATGGAAACAGCGCCGATCCTGTAAAACGTATCCACGATAAAAGGGTGTTCCAGGTAGGCCATAAAGGATGGCTCCGATTGGATGATATCCTTCAAAAATTTCATTTCAGAAAAATGCAGGTTGGTACCCTCCAGATCGATCTCGTCGGCTCTTACATGAGGATCCAGAAGCTGTGCCCTTTTATCCATCAGTTCTGCCATGCCCACTTTTTCACCACGATCCATCTTTTGCAGCAGCATCACTCGAATAGATAGGAGCTCCGTGCTAGGAAAAAGAGAGTTATGTATGCCCTCACCCTTGAACAAGTTGAGTTTTTCATCGTAATGGTAAAGCACCTGGGAGAGCCCCAGAATGCTGTTGTCCAGCACCATTACACGACGTGGATCCTTTTCAGGGCCCTGCATCATGTCCGAGATGGCCCCATAATCCAGAGGCAAGTTCAATCCCCTGTCACTCCAATCTTCTCTAAGTTTCGGGTTCCCGGCCTTACCGAGGGTTACCTGCACCATATAGGCAAGTACCTCCCCTGCGTACTCTTCTGCAGGCGTCTGCAAGCCAATCCCGTTTGTAATCACAGTTCGCTGCAACCGACTGCCAGCCTCGGCTCCGTCAGGGGTCTGGGCGCACCCGTAAAACAGACCAATCCACCCACAAAAACAGCAACACATAATATATTTTGACAACCGAAATAGAATCATGAAGCGATTATTGTAAAAATATTGTCATAATGTCAACCAGCCTTGAATTTTTTCCCCTTATGCAATTATATGTTATGTATGAAATCATTTATCAAAACCCTGCGGGGTCTTACATCATTGTTAGGCTATTTCTGTAATACCATTTTCTGGTGCACACCTCTCTTTGTTCTGGCGATTTTAAAATTCCTGATCCCACTGACAAGATTTCGAAGGTGGTGTAGCCAGACCCTGAACACCCTAGCCACCGGCTGGGTCGGCACCAACAATATCAATCAGCGTCTGTTTTCCAAAACATCCCTGACAGTACAAGGCCTTCAGGGTCTCAGCCTGAATGATAAATATCTCGTTTTAGCCAATCACCAGTCATCGGTGGACATCCTGGTGCTACAGCGGATTTTTCATCGCAAAATACCGTTTCTCAAATTTTTCCTGAAAAAAGAACTCATATGGTTTCCTGTTCTTGGCCAGGCATGGTGGGCTCTCGACTTCCCTTTCATGAAGCGGTATTCAAAACAGTTCTTGAAAAAAAAGCCCCATTTAAAGGGCAAGGACCTGGAAATCACTCGAAAAGCATGTGAAAAATTCAAAACGTCTCCGATTTCCATCATGAATTTTGTCGAGGGGACAAGATTTACCGCCGAGAAACACAAGAGACAGCATTCACCCTATCATAGCCTGCTGAAATCAAAAGCCGGAGGCGTCGGTTACGTACTGACATCCATGGGTGACCAGCTGAACGCCATCCTGGATGTTACCATTGTCTATCCGGACAACATCAAGAATTTCTGGTCCTTTGTCTGTGGTGATATCCGCGAAATCAAGGTCATGGTCAGGTCCATGCCGGTGACTTCGGACCTTCTGGGTGATTATACGACAGACAGATCATTTCGGGCCCGATTTCATACCTGGCTCAACAAGCTGTGGAAAGAAAAGGATCAATCCATCCAGGATATGCTCGCCTGACATGATGACCCATTGGTCAAATTTACCAGACATTCAACATCGATTTAACCGCAGGAAACCACAACGGTAAAAATCGTCCGATCCAAGACTTCCTGTTTACCCGGGCGGTCATAGCGAACATTTCGGCCAAGGATGAATATTTGCTGTACCGCAAGGCACTGACGGCACTGTTGCATGAACGGCGGGAACTGAAAGGCATCGCTCTGAA
>JAOZSO010000038.1:0-4591 GCA_029939655.1 Desulfobacterales bacterium | reverse complement strand
TCTGAAATGGGTGCTGCACGCACGCGAGGAAGGTTTGGTACGATTAAGGGCCAATATCCGCTTTTGAAAGTTCCATCAGCTTCTTTCCGGCGGGGAATTGCTTCACACGATGTTCCAGTTTCAGCGCCTTGCTTTGTGTCATCTTGAAGCTGATACCCACCACGTTAACGGGTCTTCGGGAGCGTGTATATTTAGCACCCCTGCCTGAATTGTGCGCCGCCAGACGGTTTTCCAGATTATTTGTTACACCACAATATAGAGAATCATCAGAACACTGGATCAAATATACAACCCACTCTCGTTTATTCATTTTTCACCCCAACGAATCGCCAACATGGTAATATCATCAGCCTGAGGTGCATTTTGGATAAATTTAAAAAGGTTTGATCTAACATTTTCTATACTTTCTGCTGCCGTCGGCAAATTACATCTCACAGCAGATTCTTCAAAGCGCTTGCGTGTGTATAGTTCATCCTGTGGCGATCTGGCTTCTGTTACGCCATCGGTGTATCCGAACAGAATATCGCCGGATTCGAGCTGAACTTTTTCTATTTGATAGCGTGATCCCGGCATCATGCCTACTGCCGGTCCTGTCGGTGTCAATCTGTTTTTTATTCCATCTTCACTCAGAATGATCAGAGGTTCATGGCCGCCGTTTACATAGGAAAGTAACCCTGTCAAAGGATCGATGATGCCGAAAAACAATGTGGCGAACATGCCCTCATCACCATGCTCATGGGCAATGTATTCGTTGGTAAGTGTTACCGCATTAAGAGCGTTTGATTGATCTGCATATGCCAGGTTTGCCGAGTTCTTTAAAATTTCAGGCGTCTTTTTGCTTTGGCTTTCGAGAGAATATTGCAACCGGGCGTAGCCTGAAAAAACCCTGATCAAACTTCTAAGCAGGGCCATAAACAATGCCGAACCAACGCCTTTACCACTGACATCTGCAATGACCAGCCCTACACGGTGGTCGGGGAGAATAAATACATCATAAAAGTCACCGGACAATTGTAACGCAGGATGAAAATAAGTGGCAATTTCACAATTGGGTACATGAGGAATTTGATGGGGCAGAAAGTCTTTTTGGATTTTTCGACCTTTTTCCAGCTCCAGGTCAAGTGCTCTGGAATATGTTTCAATGGATTTTTTGGCTTTTCCCAGGGAACGGTATGATGCATCGAGCTTCATGTACAGTTGTGCGTTTTCAATGGCCAATGCCATCTGATCAGCGGTAATTTGCATCATATCGATGGATTCCTGGTTAAAATGTCCGGGATCCGGATGCATAAGCGTTAAAATACCAAATAGCCATTTGTGCCTGAGAATCGGTACGGCTAACGCTGAACGAATCATATAAGGTTCATCTGGAAGGGACAGCCAGCGATCATCTGTCTCTGAATTCTTGATAAGTCCAATTTCAAGATGCTCTCTGACCCAACCGGCCAAACCCCTATCCAAGACACTCCCAATCAGGCTTAACCTTTCTTTCGAGGGTACCTCTCCACGGGTAAGGATACTATCGGTGACAACTCCATCTTCATTGAGCAGAAACAAACTGCCTTTTTTCGCTCCGGATAGATCGCAGGCAACATCCAGAGTTTTTTTCATGGTGGCCTTCAGCATTTCCTGTTTTGAAGAGGAACGCACCATCTCGATCAGGTTTTCAAAAAGCTTGTTCTGAGCCTTAAATGCTGTTTGTGCCCGCCTCAGTATATTAAGCTCATTTTGTGGAGATTTTATTTTCATAGATAAGATTTTATACGACAATTCGTTCAATGGGGTCAAATCATTTTAAGCGGTATGGCTTGGAATATATTGTCATTTAAAAAACTTTAGGATATGAACCCTTCATATCCATTCTTTGTCGTTAAAACCCAATCAGGAGATTGTTATGCCAGTTGTCGGAATAATCGGCGGATCGGGTCTGGATAACCCCGACATAATAAAAGATGCAACATCGGTGAATATGGACACACCTTATGGCAAGCCTTCCTCTACACTTACAAGCGGTCGGATCGAGGATACCAAGGCAATCATTCTCGCACGGCATGGGAAAAAGCATCAGTACAGTCCAACCCAGGTAAACAACCGGGCCAATATCCACGCCTTGAAAAAGATGGGGGCAACGCATATTCTTGCTACGACTGCATGTGGCAGTCTTCGTGAAGAAATAGAGAGAGGACATTTTGTCATCGTTGATCAGTTCATCGATTTTACCCGGTTCAGGAAAAACACATTTTTTGATTCCTTTGAAAAGGGGGCAAGCCATGCGCCGATGTCTGAGCCCTTCGATGCAAAACTAAGAACCACTTTATACCATACCTCTGTCGAACTCGGTTACCCGACACATAATGGTGGAACCGTCGTTACCATCGAGGGCCCACGATTCTCTACCAAAGCCGAATCTCATATGTTCAGGGCCTGGGGGGCCGATATCATCAATATGTCCATTGCCCCGGAAGCGATGCTGGCCAATGAAGCGGACATACCTTACGCGGCTATTGCCATGTCTACCGACTATGATTGCTGGAAAGAGGATGAAGCCCCGGTCTCATGGAAAGAGATTCTTGCTGTATTTAATCAGAATGCGGATAGCGTTAAAAAGATAGTCCTTAATGCAGTTCCAAAAATTAATTAGGACCTAAGATGAGCGTTTCAAATTAGGTAGGAGTAATAAATGCAATTAAAAGATTCCATCAGATCCATTTCCGACTGGCCCATTGAAGGCGTGATTTTCAGGGATCTTACCACGCTCATGCAGGATCCCGAAGCATATCGAAATGCCTGCGATGTATTTAATAACCGATATAAAGAGTTGAATATTGACAAAGTCGTTGGCATTGATGCCAGAGGTTTTGTCTTCGGAGCCGTCCTGGCTTACCAGTTGAATGTGGGCTTTGTTCCAGTAAGAAAAAAGGGAAAACTGCCCTATAAAACCGTTTCCGAACGCTATACCCTTGAATATGGCAAAAATACGGTCGAAATGCATGAAGATGCCATTACCGCAGGTGAAAAAATTGTCATCGTCGATGATCTTATCGCCACAGGCGGAACCATCGAAGCCGCGGTAAAATTGGTGAAAAAACTAGGTGGTGACATTTTGGAATGTGCTTTTATCGTTGAACTGCCTGATCTTAAAGGGCGAGAAAAAATAAAAGATCAAAAGATATTTACCATCTGCGAGTTTGACGGCGAATAAAATCGTTCCACGTTTTTATCTGCCCTGACCTATACTTGAATTGGCAGGATGGAATAGCGAGTCAGTACTAATGGGGACAGGCTCTTTATGCTCTTCCCCACCATAAAAATGGCTTATTCCACCAGAGTTTATTGTTGCCAGCAGTAGCATCTGTTTTCAGGTCTGTGGAAAAGTTGTCGGATGGGTATTTTGATTGGCCTTACACCCGGATTCGTGAAGTGCGGACGCAATCATGCATTGGTTGCAGTCTACGATGTGTTTAGGGAAGTTTTTTCTCGTTCAGATCGTTTCTGAAAGCCGTTTCAGGGAGTAAATCCCGGAAAGGCCCTGAATGGGCTTGGGTATTTTCTCGTTCTTTGATTGGAATAGATGTTTAAACTGCTTGTAGTGGGTCGAAACAAATTCCTTTGATCCGATAATACCGGAATCCGTAAAATAACGGGTGCGGTAACGCAACCGACTGGCATGGGTGATTTTAAAGCCTTTCTGCTTTTCCATTTTAAGCAGTCGGGGGTCGATCACCTTGACCTTTCCCTTATCCGGGCGATCAATGGAACCGGCATGGTACATGTATCTGCGGTAACGTCGTACCCGCTCCTTTTCACTTTTCACGTTGAATTCCATAAGACCGAAATCGGTGGACAGGAACTTATCCTTGTTTTTGGTCTGCATATGATACCCGATAGAGCTCCAGCGGTATTCTTCCGGCTTTTTCACGATACCTGCCCGCAAAGGGTTCAAATCAATATAAGCCAGGCAATTCACCAGGGTTTCACCCTTGTCTACAATAACACTCTTGAAACGATCTCCCCAAAAATAACCCCGCCGGTTATGACGGCGGTTGTAAAATCGCGTAAAATTGACCTTGATATCACGCATGAATTCCGAAAGACTTGATAGCTTTGTTTTAAAATAAGGTAGTTGACCTTTGGGAAAAGCGTAATCATCTCCATAAAATTCTTCAATTCGTTTCTTTACATCTTCATTACTGAAGTCACTTTCCGGAAGCATTTTCACCAGCAGATGGAAATGGTTGCCCATCAAACAAAATCCTAATATTTCAGTGAAATACAGCCCTGAAAAACGTTTGATCAGCCCCAGTAAAAAATCGCACTCAACAGCCTTCATGGGAAATTCCGGCAATGCCGTTCGCGACATCACATGATACACCGCCTGCTCTTCAGATATGATCATCCTCGATATTCTTGGCATTGGATCTTCTCCCCTGTGTTTTAGTTACAATCAACAGACATGATACTTTTTAGAACATTGCTGCTCGGTTGTCAACATAAAGTGCCTGTCCCCTCTTTGTTTGTCCCCTCTTTGTTTTGGGGTATATTATTATTTTATCCTACCGGATAAGCCACGCCCCCGAAAGACCAGTATAAA
>JAOZSO010000385.1:0-3932 GCA_029939655.1 Desulfobacterales bacterium | reverse complement strand
TATTCGCTACATAATCTTCTAACCTTTTTAAGCAGGGAGGGCGGTTACTATGTATGAAGATAGATTCTGGAAAAAAAATTGGGACGAAGGCGTTGATGACTTAGATCCGAACCTGTTTGAAACAACCTTTGTCAATATCATTGAAAAGGCGTTTCAGGATGTCCCGGATAAGACAGCCATGGGTTTTCTGGGTATCGATGTAACCTTCAGACAATTGAGCGATTATGCCAATCAGTTTGCAAACATGCTTCTGGAGAATGGTTTCAAGAAAGGGGATGTGGTGGGAATCAACCTGCCAAATATCCCCCAGTATGTCATCAGCGTTATCGGAACCTTGCGGGCGGGTTGTGTTGTATCGGGTGTTTCACCGCTTCTCTCTGCAGAGCAGATCAAATATCAGCTCAATGACCTGGGGGGTACAGGCAAAAAAGTTGCGTTGGTCACCCTCGATGCGATTTTTGCCGGTCATCTTGTCAAAATTGCAGCTGACATACCCCGGTTGAAGCTGGTGGTTGCAACGAGTGTTGCCGGCTTTTTGCCCAAAATAAAACAGTTCATGGGAAAGCTTCTTAAAAAAATCCCCAGCGGAAAAGTCACACCGTTACCCGGAATCACCGTTCTGGATTACCACAAAGATGTATTTGCCAGGTATGGAACCAAGACGGTGTCCGTCGATTTAACACCGGATGATCTGGGATGGATTCAATATACGGGCGGCACCACCGGGGATCCCAAGGGCGCCATGCTCACTCACAGGAATGGTTGCCACAATATTCTGAGCATCGTTACCTGGTTGGGCTGGACTCGGAATGAAGGTGTTCTGCTGTCGGGATTCCCTTTTTTTCACATTGCCGGGCTGACCGTGTGTGAGAGCGCCATCTACATGGGCTGGACACAGGTTCTGATTCCGAATCCTCGAGACACTGACAACATTTGCAATGAAATGCTTAAATACCATCCAACCAACATGGCCAACGTCCCCTCCCTTTATCAGATGCTTATAGAAAACCCAAAATTCAAGGAGATGGACCACACAAATCTCGGAACATGCATTTCCGCTGCAGCGCCCTTTCCCAAGGAATCTCAAATGATTTTTGAAAGCATCATCGGGGAAGGAAAACTTCTTGAGGTTTACGGTATGACAGAGACATCGCCCCTGTCCACCATGAACCCCTCGAAAGGAAAGAAGAAGCTTGGAACGGTGGGAATGCCGTTTTTGAATACCCACATCAAACTCGTGGACCCGGCTTCAGGAGAAGAGGTTCCCCTGGGCGAACCGGGTGAGGTGTGTGTCAATGGCCCCCTTGTCATGAAAGGATATTTCAACAAACCCGAAGCCACCGCACAGGCCGTCGATGGTGATGGATACATGCACACCGGTGATGTGGGCATTATGGACGACGAAGGCTACATCAAGCTTGTTGACCGGACAAAGGACATGATTATAGTAGGGGGATTCAAAGTTTTCTCCAGTAAAGTGGAAGACATACTGGCCCAGCATCCGGCCATTTCCGTACTGGCCTTGATAGGTATCGAAAATCCGGATCGTCCTGGTTCAGAAATAGTAAAAGCTTATATTCAGTTGACACCTGAAGCGATAAAGGATAGTGGCGAGGACGCGCTTAAAGAAAACATCATCGCATTTGCCAGGGAAAAATGTTCACCCTATGAAGTTCCCAAGATCATCGAATTCATGGATGAAATACCCCTGACGGCGGTGGGTAAAATCGATAAGAAGGTGTTGAGGGCATAACTTCGCTACGCGAATTTATGAAAAGGTTTGTTGAGTTTGTTGGGTTCTTTGGGTTGTTTTAAGGTTATTCGTTAAACCGCTACAGCGAGGGCATCTCCCGTAGCGACTCAGAACAAACATGAGGACAATATTAATAAAACCATCTGCTGTCCGCCAATGGCAACTCAATAAACACAACAAACACAATGAACCCAATGAACAGGTATAACCATGACAAACAAGACAAAAATCATCGCTACGCTGGGTCCTGCATCCAATACCCGGAAGGTACTCAAAGAAATGATTACCGCCGGAATGAATGTTGCCCGGCTCAATTTTTCCCATGGGGATTATGAAACCCATGGGGAATCCATCAAGCTGATTCGCTCGCTTTCACGTACGATGAACCGTCATGTCGGCATTCTTCTCGATCTGCAGGGGCCCAAAATCAGAACCGGCAAACTGAAAGACGGTGGACCGGTCTATCTGGAAACCGGTAAAAGTATTCGTATAACGACTCAGGTTATCAAAGGTACGGCCGAAAAAATATCAGCAACCTACAAGGGCCTGACCAGCGACACTAAAAAAGGCGACACCATTCTTCTGGACGATGGCCTGATAGAGCTCGTCGTTATGCATAAAAGAAAGGACATCATTACCTGCAGGATTATCAACGGCGGCTGGCTTAAAGAAAACAAGGGTATTAATCTACCCGGGGTCTCGGTTAGTGCGCCGTCATTGACTGCAAAGGATATCAAGGACCTGAATTTCGGTATCAAGATGGGCGTGGATTACTTTGCCCTATCCTTTGTCCGAAGTGCCGATGACGTAAAACAGATCAAGAAATACATCAGCAAACAAGGGCAGAACACACCGGTTATCGCTAAAATCGAAAAACCGGAAGCTGTCGAAAACCTGGACTCCATAATTCAGGTCGCCGATGGCATCATGGTTGCCAGGGGGGATCTCGGCGTCGAGATGAAGCCCGAGAAAGTGCCGACGATTCAAAAAACAATCATCAATGCTGCCCTTCTGGCCAACAAACCGGTCATTACAGCAACACAGATGCTGGAGACCATGTCTGTCCACCCAATTCCCACCAGGGCCGAAGCATCCGATGTGGCCAATGCCATTTATGACGGCACGGACGCGGTCATGCTTTCCGGTGAAACAGCCACGGGAAAGTATCCGGTGGAAACGGTCGGCATGATGGCAAGAATTGCAGCCAGAACTGAACGTTCGGCATTCATGAAATACAATCTCAAGCACAAGAAACCCCAGGATGACCCGGTAGCGCATGCCGTTGCCCGGTCCGCGACTAAAATTCTTCACGAACTTGATGCTAAAGGCATTCTGGCCTTTTCCGTGTCAGGCAGCACAGCCAGACTGATTTCTCAAAACCGCCCATCCAACCCTGTCTTTGCTTTTTCACCCAGTATGTCGACCTGCAACCAACTGACCCTTGTGTGGGGTATCACGCCACTCTATCTGCCCAGTATCAAGGACGCCAGACAACTCATTGAGGCTAGCGTGCGCATAATGCTAAACAAAGAATTGACGAAAACCGATGACCTCATCGTGATTGTTATCGGGCTTGGATTTAAAAAGGGCTCGACCAATATGATCAAAGTCCATCGGATCGGTCAGGACGATTAACTAAAAAAAAGGGTTCAAGGATTCCAGGGTTCCAGGATTCAAGTGAAAAGCTTAAAAGATAAAAAGATACCGTTTTTGATAGTATGGGCGATGGCCATTGTTCTGCTGTCTGCACCATTATCTCATGCTGCGGAAATTACCGGGCACTGGCTGACTAAAAATCAGACCGGCAACGATGTTTATTTCTTTTTTGAGCCTGAGGGTGACTTTTTTATCGAGGATGAAACATCCTGGATTCAAGGCACATACACCATTCAACCCGACTCGGTTCCCGGGCAGTTGGACCTTTATATCCAGGATGGGTCCACTGTTGAAGATGTCGGCAAAACGGTTCGTTACATCTACGATATTCATGATAATTTACTGAAACTCTCCGAAATGGACCAGGGTGGAACCGACCACCCCACAACATTGGAGGGGGTGCATCCGGCCGGCAGTTCTGGCTTTGTTGGCATCAATACCGATCCATATGATGATGAGGAGGAGGAGGATACCACTTGGAATGTCTATGCAAGCTGCTTTATAAAGGGACTGGCGGGTATTT
>JAOZSO010000037.1:4686-14611 GCA_029939655.1 Desulfobacterales bacterium | reverse complement strand
TGAGAACACCGCCGGGTATCAATGGCCTGAGGGACGCCAATCCTTCGGCCGTGGCGGGTGTAATGCCTTCATCTTCTTCTACAAGAATACTCTTTTTCCTGGAAATGTTGATTTCCGCCGGAAACATATATTTTTTCTGAAATTCGCGGTCGTTTTCCAGTGACATGAGATATTGCTCGTAGCGTTTCAATGCGGCGGCATCACAGGCCTCCTTTGTTATATTTTCTTCTTTGGCAACATTTTCCGCGGTTTCAATCATCCGGAGGCCTACATTGGGATCTGCGTTGAAGTTGTCCATAAGCCAGTTCTCCGAAATAACCTCGGCACCGGGTCCTTTGGGATTTGGCCAAATAGTATGCGGCCCGTTGGATGTGCGATCGGTCGTCAGGACGTAAGCATTTTGGTAGAGCCCTGTTTCCACACCAACGGCTGCCTGGAAAACGCAGGTGGTACCGGTGGTACAGGCCTGGCTCAACGTAAAACCCGGTATATGACCGGCCCCCATCAAGGCGGCTGCCCAAGGTGCTGCGTAGAAATGATGAATCTGGCTGATGGTGATACCGAGGTAAAGATAGTCGAACATGCCGGCATCATACCCTTTTTCGGCAAGCCACCGTTTAGAGGTTTCAGCACCCAGTACAATAGAGTTTTCGTTCTGCATACTTCCCTGCCAGCGACAAAACGGTGAGCTGTAGTAACCACCGTAGGGGATAAAAGCTTTGGTTAACATCGGATTTCCTCCTTGGAATAATTTAAATTTAAATATATTGGGTCATAGGGTTTAAGTTTTATTAGGCTGTTAGACTATTAGACTGTTAGGTTTTGCGTAATGATCTCAGCAACGCAGCTAAGACTTTCTCGGTCTCTATCAATTTTGGATTGTATTCCGAAATGTCGGAATCATTCAAATACCCCAAACGTCTGGATAGTCCAAATTGATACTGTAACTCCCTTAAGGAACCAAATGCAATTTCCAGATAACGAAGATATTCAACCTGACTTTCACGAGCACATCCTTCAACGATATTTGACGGGATCGAAACTGCCGCTCTTCTCATCTGGGAAGATAGCCCATAGACCTCTTCCTTTGGAAAAACTTTGGTAAATCTATAGGTTAAAACGGCAATTTCATCGGCAAGTTCAAATGCCCGCAGTTTATTATGATCTCGCAAAAGCTTTTCCTACGTTTTTTACCTAATAGCCTAAATGTCTAACAGTCTAATCAACCTGAAAAATTTAAATAAAATGGCTATCATATTTTATTTAAATTTTTCTCTTAATTTCCTGTGAAGTATCTTCCCCGTGGGCGTACGGGGCATTTCATCTTCCTTGATGAACAGGATTTCTTTTGGTCGTTTGTAGCCCGCCATCTGATCCTTGCAGCAGTCCACAATCATTTCCTCGGTAACTTCAATGTCCTCACTGCCCTTGGGAATAACCACAGCGACTACTTTTTCGCCCCATTTGTCATCGGGGATGCCGATAACCGCGCAGTCGAAGACGCAATCGTGACTGCCGACCACTTCTTCGATTTCACTGGGGTAGACATTTTCTCCCCCGGTGATGATCATGTTGTCCTTTCTGTCGACAATCTGATAAAACCCGTCTTCATCTTTACGTGCCATGTCACCGGCGCTGAACCATTCGCCATGAAAGGCTTCTTCTGTTTTGTCGGGCAATTTGTAATATTCGTCAAACAGCATGGGGCCCCGTGAATACAATTCGCCGACTTCGCCGGAATCGACTTCTTTACCGCTGTCATCAAGAATTTTGATAAAATCGGTTCCCAGAGATTCTTTTCCAATCGAACCTAACTTTCGAAGTTGATCCTCCGGTTTCAGAACGGTGACGATGCCGGCCTCTGTGGAGCCATATCCTTCATAGAGCTGTACCCCCGGAAAGAAATCCATGATGGCAAGCTTCATTTTTTTATGAACCGGGGCGGAGGAGCACAGGAGTTTTCGAATAGAGGTGACATCGACCTTTTTAGCTTCTTCTGAAATATTCAGAATCAGGTTGTAGTGCGTTGGAATCAGTGAGATAAACGTGATTTTTTTCTTCTGGATGATATCGAGTATTTGTTCGGGTTGGAATGAACGGGCAGGATGAATATAGACGGTTGCTCCAACATACGTAAAGGTGAACGTAAAAAAGGTTGAGTTGATGTGACACAAGGGCATGACGTTCAAGCAGACGTCGTGCTCGTTGAACCCAAAGTCGATGCCGTTGATCAGGAAAAACGCTATGTGAGATTCATGCGAACGGACCACACCTTTTGGTTTCCCGGTTGTCCCGGAGGTGTAAATCAGGATCCAGGTGTCTTTGGGTGCCACATCGCTTATGGGTTCATGATCCTCGCTCTTTTCGATGAAAGGCTCGTACGCCTGATAGCCATCGCCGGCTTCACCTACGACGATATAATTGCCGGATGCAATACCCTTGAGATCATCCTTGATCCCATCGATCATGGGAGTGAACTCATCATGGACAATAAACGCTTTTGCATCTGAGTTGTTGACGATATAGGAAACCTCTCTTCCCACGAGCCGAAAATTGATGGGAACGATTACGAGGCCGGTTTTGGCAGTCGCAAGAAAAACTTCAACTATCTCGATGCTGTTTTCCATGAACACCGCCACTTTGTCGCCCTTACTCAATCCCAATGAAAGCAGGCTGTGGCTTAACTTGTTTACCCGCTGATTGGTCTCCGGATAGGTGAACTTGCGGTCTTCGTCCACCAGCGCCAATGTGTCGGGGTACTTGGATGCATTCATTTTTAACTGCTGACCCAAATTCATCCAGGCGGTCATTATAGCTCCTTTCCGAAATATTCGTTCAATGAATTCATTATTTTCTGTAGACTATATTAAATGCTATAAACACTAAAGGGTTCGAGGATCCGAGGGTCCAAGGGTTCAAGGACCAATAAGTTTTGAATTTTGAATGTTTAATTTTGAATTAATTCAGCTCATAGCTCATAGCAGTTTCCCATCATCAATCATTAAAAACTCAAAATTAATAATTAAAAATTAGATGCTAATCCTAGCATCCACCACCACCACACTGTCCTCGAACGCCAAAGTGGGATTCAGGTCCAGTTCCTGGATCATGGGATGATCCGAAACGAGTTGCGACAGGCGCTGAATGATATCCGTGATGCCATTTCGAAATACACCCTTTTGTCCGCGGACCCCTTTGAGAATAGGTGACAGCTGAATGGAGTCGAGCATTTCTTCGGCTTCAAAAGATGTTACAGGGGTCAGGTTAAATACCACATCCTTAAGCACTTCTACGTAGATGCCGCCCATTCCGAACATGATCAAATGGCCCAGTCCCGGTTCAGCCTTGGCACCCAGGATGATTTCCAATCCCTCTGGAAGATATTTCTGGACAAGGAACGTGAGATCGTCTGCATTGAGGCGCTCGCTCATTTCCTGGATGGTCTTTTGAACGTCGTCGCTATTTTTCAGATTTACGGCCACACCGCCCATATCGCTTTTGTGTACGATGGAAGCTGCATCAGCCTTGACAACAACCGGATATCCCAGGTCATCGGCAGCAACTACACCCTCTTCAGCCGTGGCCACCATGGACCATTTTGCCGAAGGAATGCCATATGACCCCAGTATATTGTAAACGTCCTCAGCCGTTAAGAAAGTGAGCCCCGCGTCTTTGGCCCGGGATAGAATATTACTGACGTTATCTTTGTCGACATCATCGAATGCAGCAGGCTCACCTATATCGCGGGCCCGAATAGCCTGGTAGCGCACCAGTGCAGTCATGGCGCGAGCGGCCTCACCGGGCAGGGCATAAGTCGGAACCTGTGCCTGCATAAGGATGTTTGTGGTTTCCACCCACTCTTGTTTGTCGGTCATTAAATTACAGACCATGGGTTTAAGTCCCTGCTGATTGACTTCGGCAATTTCCCTGGCAATGCTGTCCGTATCGACAAAAAAGGGTGTCACGTGATTGATATAGAGGGCATCAAAGGTGTCGTCGGTAATCATGGCATCCATACAGGTTCGGTAATGGGCTGCAGTTCCCGTGGCAAGCACATCTACAGGGTTGCTGACAGAGGCTTCCGGGAAGAGACTGCTTTTGAGAAGGGTTTCTGTTTCTTGAGACAGCGGGGGTATCTCTGCACCGGCACCCACCAGGATGTCGGTGGCAATCACGGCGGGCCCACCCGTGTTGGTGATGATACCCACGCGGTTGCCTTTGGGGATGGGCTGGGATGCAAAAGCAGCGGCTGCCTGGATCAGTTCACCCTCGTCCATGAAGGTCAGTACACCGGCTTTTTTAAATATCAGGTCTGTTGCAAGATCTTCCTTGGCCAGACCACCGGTATGAGAAGCTGCGGCCTTGGCTCCCTGCATGGTCCTGCCGGCTTTCATAGCCAGGATGGGTTTTTTTGCTGCAACCTCCCGGGCGACTTTCATAAAGGTGGCGGGATCTCTCAGCCCTTCCACGTAAGTGACGATAACCCGCGTCCCATCATCATCACCGAGGTATTGAATGATTTCCGGAATCGTGATGTCGCAGGCATTGCCGTTTGAGGCATAAATGCGTGTGCCGACACCCATGGCGGAAAAGCCCTGGTGGATAACTTCCGCTACGCCGCCGCTGAGGGCCACGATGGAGATATGACCCATGTCCGGCTTGGTAAATGTAAAATTGCAGTAAGCTCTTACATCAGGGTCCGTATTGATGATCCCCTGGCAGTTGGGGCCCAGTACACGAATGTTGTATTGCCTGGCCTTTTCGAGAAATGCCTTTTCATAGACGTCGCCTTCGGGACCGATTTCGGAAAAGCCACCCGAATTGATAATGATATTTTTGACACCTTTTTTGCCACAGTCTTCAACCGCCATGGGTACGAATTTGGCCGGAATGACCATGTGGACTACATCGATATTGTCAGCGGCATCCAATATTGACTTGTATGCCTTGATGCCTCTAACCTCATCCGCTTTGGGGTTGATAGGGAAAATAGGTCCCTTGAAGCCAAAATCCACAAGGTTTCGGATGACACGGTTACCAATGGAAAGTTCTTTGGTGGAAGCACCGATGACGGCGACGGATTTGGGACGAAATAGGGTATCTAACATGGTTTCCTCCATCAAATACGAAGCACGAAATTCGAAATCCCAAACAATACTAAAAAACTCAAATACGAATGATCAAAACAAGACTTTAGACTTCAAGCCCATGGGCTGTTTTGGTTATTTGAGCATTCGGTATTAGGATTTGTTTCGTATTTCGATATTCGTATTTAGAATTTATCATTGTGCGTAAAAACAATCTCTTCGGGTTTTAATTAATTTCAAAGCCTTTGATTCTATAGGGCTAAATATTCTCTTCAAGCTGCTCGATAAACGCCTCTACGTTTGTCTTGGTTTGTTCGTCGGACAGGAGGCGTAGATCATTCAAATCTCCATTGATCGTCAGGCTGGGTATGTGTGTTTCATTCTCAAGCCGTTGAGGCATACCATATCTGCAGTTGGAGTTATTGGGGCAGGTCTTGGCATCGTGATAGACAACCCCGTCAATCTTGAATAAATCGAGCTTGTCCTTGATGTACCGCTCCTTGTATTCGTCGGATCTGACGATAAAGAGTTCGGTATATGCCTTGGCCATACTGTTGAAGGGATCATCCGGATCCAGGGCCGAAAAGATCCAGGAGCTGCAGTAGGTGGATGCAATGACATTGGCATTGAGGCCGGCAAACAGTTTGGAGTGCATGCTCAGGCGGCCCCATACCGGCATGCCTTCCCAGTAAATGCGGTGCTGTTCATGGTCAATGGTGCCGACTCCTTCTGCAACGCGTTCTTCCAGCTCTTCCAGAAGAATGTTGTATGCATCGATGGCTTCCTGGGTTCCGCGACCAACAACGGCAGGCCCCATGAGAGTGGTCGAATCAAAGAAAGAGATGGGCGAAGGCTTTGCCGAGGCTGCCGCAAGACATTTTTCCCAAAGGTCTGAACACTCCCTGGACAATTTAACGGCCTGCTTGAATTCATCCATGTCCAGTTTCCGCCCGGCAACTTTTTCCAAGGGCTCGACAATATTTTCCATCTGCCTGGAAATAGACGTGATGTGTGAAGGTGTTACATCTTTCACCCCTACGTAGGAGTGGACACCTACAACAGGCACATTAAATTTCTCGCCGTACCATGCAAACCAGTCCTGCACATCCCGGCACTGGTTGGTGTTGAATACAAGAACATCCGGTTTTGGGACACCTTCAATGCCTTTGAATGCCCTGGAAAGGGGTGATACGCCCTCTATAAAGGCTCCGATGTCTGCTGTCAGGTAAGAGCAAATATCCGGAGAATATCCCACGGCATTGGCTTTGGGTATGAGGTCCACCGCCATTCGGGTCGTGCCGAGCATGGCAGAGTGTGTTTCCGGAAAATAAGTCAGAAAACCCATGCCCCTGAGTATTTCGGCGGGTCCAACACTGGAGCACCAGGCAATTTTCTGCTTGCCGCTTTTAGAGGCCTCATCCAATTCATAGTAATAATCTGCCATGAACTTTCCCATGTCCCTGGCGGTTTTCAATCGTCGAATATTGATCTTTTTTTCGTCGTTCATAGAGATACCCCACTAGTTCAATTTTGAATTTTAAGTGTTGAATTTTTAATTATTTGGCTTATAACGGTCATAAGCTGGGACGCTATAATGCTGCCATGAGCTCAAAACTCTCAGCCACCCTCCAAACCTCCAACCCTTCAACCCTCCGACCCTGCCTGCGCATACAGCGCCGCCCCGATAGCTCCGGTCAACTGGGGAAACTCGGGTACGAGAATCTGCCTGTTGATGAGTTCTTCCGTCATGGTTACGAGATAAGGGTTGTGAGCCACCACGCCACCTGTCATCACCACGTTATCCGTAAAGGCATCCATCTCGACCACCCGTTTGATGACCGAGTAAAACAGACCCTTGACAATGTCACTGACTTTTTTACCACGGCGGATGTTTTCAAGTACTTCCGTACCCGAAAAAACAGTACAGAAGCTGCCCAGTTTAACCATTTCCATGGATTGTACGGCCAGCTCATTCATTGCTTCAAGGGGGATGTCCAGACGCGGGGACATTTCTTCCAGAAAAGCGCCGGTTCCCGCGGCACATTTCCGGTTCATTTTAAAACCGGTTCTGCGACCCTTATCGTCCAGTTTGATGATTTTGTTGTCCTGACCGCCGATATCGATAATGGTAATGGCAAAAGGGTAGTAGAGATAGCAGCCCTTTGCGTGGCAGCCGATTTCGGTTTTGGTTTCGTCAGAGTAGGTAACATTCTTACGGCCGTAACCCGTCGAGACCACGCGTTGAATGTCGGAACGAGTAGCACCGGCCATTTTAAGGGATGTTTCGAGGCAGTTGTCGGCGGTTGCGGAAAAATCAGTTCCTGATTTCTGAACATCATAGCCAAGCAGCTGATGTGCTGTATCCAAAATCGCCAGCTTGGTTCGGGATGCCCCCACATCGACACCGACGTAGATGGGTTTCAATGGTGCCATTACTTGGATTCTAACCCTTTAACCAGGGAACGCAACGTTATGTTGTAGGGCGTTTCAATGCCCGCCCGTTGACCGTATTCCACAAATTTACCATTGATATAGTCGATTTCCGTTCGCCGTTTATTTTCGATATCCATCAACATGGAAGGTTTGTGATTTCCTGCATTACGCATATATGCAATGGCATTGGGGTAGAAATCCCACCCCAGGTTGATTTCATTGGCCCGTGCCACTTTGATGCACTCCTTGACCAGGTTGTCGACGATATTGAAGACAATGGGGTCATTCATGGCCTGAGCCATGGTGAGCCCGGTGACGGCACATACCGGATTCATACAGGCATTTAAAACCCCTTTGCGCCATACCATGGAAATAATCTCGTCGGTGCGCTCCGTCTCGAGGCCACTCCGGGTCAGGGCATTGGCAATGGCAATGGCAGCATCTTTCGATTCTGGACTAAGCTCCTGAATAAAGTGAGGCGGGTGGTGAAACGGCATGGAGACGTGACAGGGTGATTTTAGACCACAACCGTAATTTACGACGGCTCGCATGGACGGTTTGTCTCCAAGCGTCTTGGATATTTCAAGCTCTGTATCGATGCCGTTCTGCCAGCTGACCACAAACATACCATCCTGATAAAAACTTTCGATGGCCGATACGATCAAGGGCAGAGCATTGGCTTTGACCGTGATGAAAATAACATCCGGCTGGTGGTCGGCGATCTCGTCCACTGTCAGGCAGGTGCGGGTTACCGGCTGCAGGAGATTTTCAGCGCCTTCGAGGGTGATGCCGGGGTCCAGAGCCGGTTCCAGCAATTCAGGCATGATATCGCAAAGGGTAACATCATACCCGTTTTTTGCAAGGAAAGCAGCGACAATGCAGCCAACAGGACCCGCGCCGATGACAGCAAATTTCCGGGGACTAAATGACGATTTTCCCTTCATTATTTCTTCCCCCTTTTGAAATTCAAAGAACGAATTTCAAAATATATAAAAGATAAATAAAAAGCGACGAAGTCGCGTCAAATAAAATTGCGAAGCAATTTTATTATCTTAACTGCTTGGGTCGTTCATCCACAACGCGCAGGGCTTTGCCTTCACTCCTGGCAATAAACTTGGGCTCTACAAGATTGACTTCGACACCGATGCCCATGTTACCCTTGATGTGACCCCTGATTTTGCCTTCGATTTCGGATCGCTTGTCTGCGCCCGCATCGTAAACTTCTTTTTTGGCTTCAACTTGAACGACGAGCTGGTCCAGGTAGCCTTTTTTGCGAACGATCATGCGGTACTGTGGTTCGACCTCATCGATATCCAGCAGCAAGGATTCTATCTGGGATGGGAACACGTTGACGCCGCTGATGATCAGCATGTCGTCTGTTCGTCCGAAAACCTTCTGCATTTTGATCAGGGTCCGGCCGCAGGCACATTTTTCACGTCTGAGACTGGTGATATCTTTGGTGCGATATCGGATCATGGGCATGGCCCTGCGCTGTAGGGATGTGAAAAGCAGTTCGCCTTTTTCACCGAGAGGCAGTGGTTCCATGGTTGCCGGGTCGACAATTTCAGCCAGATAGTGGTCTTCGTTTATATGCAGGCCATCCTGAGCCTCGCAGTCAAAAGAAACACCGGGCCCCCCAAGTTCTGTCAAACCATAGGATTCGTGCGCCTTGATGCCCATACGTTCTTCAATTTCCCTGCGCATCTGAGACGTCCAGGGTTCGGCACCGAACATTCCAACCCTTAAGGGCAATTTGCGGATATCGACTTTCAATTCTTCAGCACGCTCCGCAATTGTCAGCGCATAAGAGGGTGTGCAGCAGAGTACATCGGCTTTAAAATCCTTCATCAATGTAATCTGGCGTTCCGTCAGGCCGGCACTGGTGGGAACCGTCGTGCATTTGAGGGCCGTGGAACCCTGATGAAAACCGAGGCCGCCGGTAAAAAGGCCATGACCGTAAGCATTCTGAACCACATCTTCAGGTCGAACACCTGCAGCCCAGAAATTCCGAACCATGCATTCCGTCCACTGATCGAGGTCCGCCTGGGTATAAGGGCCGGTTATGGGCTTTCCGGTGGTTCCGGAAGAGGCATGCACCCTGACAACTTCCTTCAGCGGTACTGCACACAAGTCAAAGGGGTAATTGTCGCGCAAGTCTTCTTTTACGGTAACAGGAAATTTGGCAATATCTTCCAGACCTTTAATATCACCCGGCTTAACCCCCATTTCCTTGAATTTTTTTTGATAGAAGGGAACTTTTTTAGATACCCACTCAACTGTCTCTTTCAGTTTTTCCAATTGCAGCTCTTGGAGCTTTGCAGCCGGCATGCACTCGAATTCTTTATTCCAGGGCATTTGATACCTCCTTGACGTTATATGCATGAAGATGGTTTTAAGTTTTAGGT
>JAOZSO010000037.1:0-4586 GCA_029939655.1 Desulfobacterales bacterium | reverse complement strand
GCTGAAAAACCCAGATCAAAGGCTTTCAGATTGGTTTCTACAAAAGCCTGTTTTGTGGTGGTGCGTATGGCATGTTTGATGTTTTCGGCGGACAACGGCAGAATACCGGTCTGAATCAGTGCACCCAGCAGGACAATGTTCAAAGACATGGGGTTGCCGGCCTGGCTTGCAAGATCAGAAGCGTCAAAGGCAATGAGTCGATGCGTTTTGTCTTTGATGAGGCGCTGGAGTTCCTCTATGTCGGGATAGGTACCGATACCGATACCCACAGTAAAGGGTGGTAACGGCGATGTATTCGTAATGACCACCGTCTCCTTGCGGCATTTGTTCAGGGCACGCGCCGTTTCAGAGGGCTCAAACCCGACCAGGATATCTGCCTCTCCATCAGAGATGATCGTACTTTTGGCATCTCCGAAAACGATTGCCGATTCGACAACCCCACCCCGTTGAGCCATACCGTGAATTTCGCTCATTTGAACGGGTATGCCGGAAATCAATGCAGCCTCGCCGAGAACTTTTGACGCCAGAAGGTTTCCCTGACCACCCACCGCTACAATTATCAGTCTTTTCGTTTCCATGATTTTTCCCATCAGTTTAATTAATCATTTTGTAATATCTTATATCGTCCTAAATATTCGTGGTTAATAGCTTTTTGTGTTGGAGCGACAAGGTCGCATTCCATGAAATCGTCTTTATGATTTCATGGGCAATATTGCGTTTTCCGGGCATATTTGTGCGCAGACAGCACATCCCACACAGATATCCGGATCAATTTTAACACGGTCTTCGGCGATAAAAAATGCAGGGCACCCCAAACTGGTGATACAATCCTTATGATCCTTGCATTTATCGGTTACATGGAAGGGACGTACCTTGAGCTGCTTTAATGCTTTAGCATACAACGTACAGATTTCCTTGGAAATGATAACCGAGACACCCTCATAGTTAACAGCATCTTTAATAGCTTCTATACTTTTCTTTAATCTGAACGGCTTGATGACCGTGACATGTTTTACACCGATGCCTTTGACAACTTCCTCAATGGAAATCCGGCCGTAATCGGTTAGATTCAAATTGGTCATGTCGACGCCCGGGTTAGGCTGGTGCCCTGTCATGGCTGTGGTACCGTTATCGAGAATGACCAGCGTAAAATTATGGTTGTTGAATACGGCGTTGACGAGTCCGGTAATACCGGAGTGAAAGAATGTAGAATCCCCGATAAAGGCAATGACTGTTTTATCGGTTGTCTTGGAGAATCCACAGGCCGTACTCACGGAGGAACCCATACAAATGAGAAAATCACCCATTGACAGGGGTGGTAGAAAACCGAGTGTGTAACATCCAATATCGGTTGGATAAATGGTTTCCTGGCCTTCAACCGCTTTGCTTACGGCGTAAAACGTGGCGCGATGGGAACAGCCTGCACACAGATTGGGTGGTCGCTGGGGGATTTCCGGTACGTCGCTCAGGTCCGGAATAACAGCCGTTGTAACGGGAACCCCAAAGAATTGGCCGATGACCTGCCGGACAAGTGAAGGATCGAATTCGTAAAGCCGGCTGAAGAGACCCTCTCCCTTTCCTTGAATGGGAATTGTAATCCGGGCTTCCTGGGCAAACGATTTAATGGCCTCTTCCATATAGGGTTCGCCTTCTTCCACCACAAGAATTTTTTCACAATCGGCGGCAAATTGTTTGATGAGGTTTTCCGGCAAGGGGTGAGAGAAACCGATTCGAAGGGTTTTAATTTTATCTTCGATACCCAGGTCCTTGATAGCATCGCATACATAGTTGTAACTGACGCCGTTGCAGACGATGCCCCAGGAACCATTACCGGAAGAAAAGTTATATTCTGAAGTTTCGGATATTTCCTGTGCTTTCTGAATGTTTTCCAGAAGCTTGACGTGCAGTTTTCGTGAAACGGCGGGTACAGTTACCAGGTTGAACGGATCTTTGGTAAAGTCGCCCCTGGTAATGCGTTCCTTAATGGAACCAAGGCTGACGATGCCTGTGGAGTGGTTCACGCGTGTTGTGGTACGGAAGAGAACGGGTTCCTGTAATTTCTCGGAAAGGTCAAAGGCATAAGGGATCATTTCTTTTGCTTCTTCCACAGAAGACGGTTCAATGATCGACAATCCCGAAAGTTTCCCGTAATAGCGGTTATCCTGTTCGTTCTGGCTCGAGAACATAAAGGGGTCATCGGCCGTCAAGATGACAAGACCGCCTTTGACACCCACGTAAGCGAGGGTCATAAGTGGATCTGCTGCAACATTCAGCCCCACATGCTTCATCATGCACATGGTTCTGACACCTGAATTCGCTGTCGCGGCAGCAACTTCAAGAGCTACCTTTTCATTGGTACTGTATTCGAAGTAGAGGTCGCATTGCTGAGACATCTGGAAAAGGGAAAGGGATATTTCAGAAGACGGCGTTCCTGGATACGTTGTGGCAAAGGCTACGCCTGCCTCGATTGCGCCTCTGGCAATGGCTTCGTTCCCGAGAAGCAGCATTTTCTTTCCCGGCTCATCAATGAGTAATTTGTGCATAATCTTTTCCTTAGAATATTTGAGTGAGAAGGGGTAAACACGCGTGAATTTCATTTCGTGTTCGAAGCTACATTACAGCTACAAAACGGTTTAGTCAAGATAAAATCGCTTCGCGATTTTATCTTTGGCGGCGTTCGCCGCACATGGGATTGAGGACGATCAAATACAGGTCACGTCCGGCATGGCAGGGCATGTTTGAGTTCATTAATCAACTCAATGGACGTCATGACACGGAAGAGGGGATAGAGTGGATTGCGGCGATAAATATCCAGTGTTTGCTCATGCAGGTCATGTGAAAAAGCAGTCGAGCAGTCTTCTAAAATTACGGCCTTGAAATCGTGGCACAGGGCATCCATGGCCGTTGTCAGCACACAAAAGGGTGTGGCGATACCTGCCACCGCACAAAGTGTAATCCCACGATCGTGCAACATGTCTTCAAGTCCGGTTTTGAAAAATGCTGAAAAACGCGGCTTGGGAAGCCAGGTATCTGTTTCCTGAAAATCAAGATCATCCACCACTTCCGCGCCTTCGGTTCCGGCCAACGAATGGGGCGGCATTCTGCCGGTAAAGATGAAGTCTTTTTCGTTGAAAGCGTCTGTTGAAAAAATAACCGGCCATTCGTGGGAACGGAAAAATTGGATGGTTTGATTCAAGGGATCGATGGTCTTTCTGGCAAGAGGCGTGATGGGAAGGTTTTTCTCTTCCTTGAAGTTGTCCTTAACCATGTCGATAATCAGCAGAGCAGGGGATTCGGTTGCTGAGTTTTTAGTGTTTCTTGGGTTTGTTGAGTTCATAGAGTTGCTCCGGGTATAACAAATTAGGGTTTGAGGGTTAGAGGTTTGGAGGGGTGCGAGTGGCTGATAGCTATAGGCTGACGGTTGTTCCCAGTATTAAGCATTCAAAATCGAGTTTACGTCTCCCAACCCCATAGCAACACATATGACCTTGAGCTAATTGCAGCCTCCCGGCATCCGAGCTTCCCAGCTTCCCAGCATTCGCCTAAAATCGCCCTATGATTTTAGGCGAGTATAGATCGTCTTGTACTTATCGACGGACGCCCGCATACAATCTGTGCATCCGGGTTCTTCGCTTGGGTTAAAAGGCTCAAGAAGAACTTCCAGCCCGATCTCTTCGTACATTTCTACAATATCGGATAACCGGGGTTCATCATGGGTGGATTGCTTTGTCCATCCCTCTTTGTTGAGTTCTTGTTCGCGAGACATAATGCTTTAGACTATTAGGCTGTAGGCTATTAGACTGTTAGGCTGTTAGCCGCCTACAGCCTAATAGTCTAACAACCTAATTGCCTATGGTTACTTGTTCTTCCAATTCGGTTTTCTCTTTTCGTAAAAACCGGCAATCCCTTCCAGGGTGTCTTCTGTTTTCATGAGGGTGTTGAGAAACAGGTCGCTGACGCCTTCCAGTGCATCCGGCGTGCTCATGCCGAGATGTTGCGTCACTGCCTGTTTGTTCAAACGAAGAATTAACGGGCTGCTTGCCTGGATATTTTTAATCCAGTCCCCAACGGCCGCATCAAATTGATCATCCGGGACGGTCAGGCTGACAAACCCCATGGATTTGGCGGCATCGGCACTATAGACTTTGCCGGAGCAGCAGACTTCAATGGCTTTTGCCGGGCCCACCAATTTGGGAAGGCGTATGGCTGCGTATGGCGGCAAGAATCCGAGTTTCACTTCAGGCTGTCCAAATTTTGCACTTTCCCCGGCGATAATCACGTCACATGCAATAGCGTATTCCATTCCGCCGCCCAGGCACGCACCGTGTACGGCTGCCACAGTGGGCATTTTGAGAGCCTCCAGAAGCGTTAAGGAACGGTTAAAGGTTGCAATCATCTGGTCTACCATATCCGGTTTGTGGTCACCCACATCGACGCCGGCGCACCAGCTCGAACCTTGTCCCTTTATAATCAGGCATTTGATATCAGGATCATTGGACAGGTCTTCCAGGGTGTCACAGAAAAGATTCATCATGTCGATGTTGAACACATTGTGTTTGGGCCGTGCAAAATAAATTGTTGCAACA
>JAOZSO010000384.1:0-3934 GCA_029939655.1 Desulfobacterales bacterium | reverse complement strand
CATTCGAAGAGTTAGGCCCCACCTACATCAAGCTGGGGCAGATCCTTTCCACACGGCCGGACCTTGTGCAGGTCGATTTCATCCACGAACTCTCAAAACTACAGGATGAGGTGCCTCCCTTTCCATTCGAAGATGCCAAACGTATCGTCGAATCCGAACTCCGTGAGTCCCTGGAAAATGTCTTCACAACTTTCGAGGAAACACCCCTTGCATCCGCCTCCATCGGGCAGGTGCACCGCGCATGTTATCATGATGGTGAGGATGTTGCCGTCAAGGTTCAGCGACCCGGCATCCATCGGCTCATTGATGTCGACCTCGAAATCATGCTTCACCTCGCGACACTGGCCGAACGCCACATCAAAGAGCTTTCCTTCCACCAACCCGTAAAGATTGTCGAAGAATTCGCCAAGACACTGGAGCGGGAACTGGATTACACCATTGAAGCCACCAGCATGGAACGCGTGTCACGCGGGTTCCTCCACGACCCCACTGTCTATATCCCGAAAGTGTATAGAGAGACCACAACCTCCCGTGTACTGACAACAGAACTGGTGCAAGGTATCAAGATATCCAAACTGGATCAACTCGACCAGGAAGGCTACGACAGACAAAAGATTACCGTCCGGGGTGCCCATGTCTGTCTGACCCAGATATTCGATCACGGTTTTTTCCATGCCGACCCTCATCCAGGCAATATCTTTGTTCTGCCGGACAACGTGATCTGTCTGCTTGATTTCGGCATGGTGGGCACCATTGACCGGAATACGCGGGAGGATTTCGTCGAACTGGTGGACAACATCGTGCGAAAAGACGAAACCCGTGCAGCCAACTGCCTTCTCAAAATTACATCCTGGGATGTAGAGCCGAATATGCGCTCCTTTGAAAAAGACGTTGCCGAATTCATAGGTCAGCATCTTTACAAACCCTTAAGGGAAATAGAGCTGGGCAAACTGCTGCAGCATCTGCTGGAGCTGGCTTCCCGTCACCGTTTGAGAATCTACCCCGATATTTTTCTCATGATGAAGGCACTGAGCACCGTGGAAAGCGTCGCCTGCGCGCTGGACCCCGATTTCGACATGCTGCAGCACGCAGAACCTTTCATCAAAAAGGTCAAACTCCAACGGTTTTCGCCAAAGCGTTTGGAAAGCGATATCTTGGCCCTGTCTTCGCAGATGTTTACATTCCTCAGAGATTTTCCAAAAGATCTTCTCGAAATCACTCGTTTGATTCGCCAGCGAAAACTCTCTTTCTCTCACGAGCTGCAAGGGCTCGATCGAATGCTTTCGACCCATGATCAGATCAGCAACCGGATCTCTTTTTCCATTATCATTGCGGCTCTTATCATCGGCTCAGCCCTCATTGTTATCTCCAAAACACCACCCCTCTTCTACGGCATTTCTCTCATCGGCATCATCGGTTTTCTGGCCGCAGCCATCATGGGTGTCTGGCTCCTGGTGGCGATCTTGAAAAAAGGCCGTTTGTAAACCCTAAGGTTGCAAAAGCCGGAGGGCTTCAGCGTCAAGGCGTCAAAGGGTGAAGTCATGCGACATCAAAGCGACATCAAAATAACGATCAGAAACAAGATCATTGGCGGCCCTGAGTTACTGATATGCGTACCTCTTCTGGCCGCAGAAAGGTCGGATCTTTTCAGAGAGGCAGCGACCATAAAACGGTTGGATCCAGATTTACTGGAATGGCGCATCGACGGCTATGCCCATGCCCAGGATATCAACGATAGCCTGGATACCCTTGCTGAATTGCGAATACAATTCAGGGATACCCCCCTCATTTTTACCTGCAGAATCTATTCGGAAGGCGGTTTGAAAAAACTGACCAGCGATCAGAGGCAACGCCTGCTTACAGCGGCAATCGCATCCGGCAACCTGGATATCGTTGACATCGAGTTGTGTAATGATGCCGATTTTATCCAATCCATCATGGAAACAGCCGGAAATTCCAGCGTTCGCGTAATTCTTTCCTACCACAATTTTGAAATGACCCCTGATGAAACGTTTATTTTCGACACGCTTCTTAAGGCCCGGGATCTTGGCGCGGATATCGCCAAGGTAGCCGTGATGCCGAAGGGGCACCATGATGTACTTGCGCTCCTGAACGCCACATTAAAAGCGCGTGAACAAGGCTTGAAAATTCCAGCGATAACTATGTCCATGGGATCCCGGGGCAGACTATCACGACTGGCAGGCGGACTGTTCGGGTCGGACATCACATTTGCCGGCGGCAGCACCTCTTCCGCACCCGGCCAGATGCCGATTGAAAGTCTCAGGCAAGCAATGGCTGTTCTTTACGATTAATCAGACCGTTGCCGCTTGCATCACCTTCTTGGATAATTTTCCTGTGGTTCAAATGAATCAACTCCTTTGAAATTATTTCTAAATCCCATATTCTTAAAATCGGAAACGTATGCTCCGGTTGTCATGAAGATATCATGGAAGCGACTATTAATGCAAGAATTGCCCTGCCGGAAAATTTGTGATACTTGTGATATTTATCAGTATAACTATTCTGTCTTGGTTTGGTTTAGGAATCTTCTATGGTTGGGGCTATTAGTATTTGCATTATCAGGCTACTTTAATTGGAAAGACAATAAGTCTGGAAGAATCATTAGAAGAGCTTGTTAATATGGATAGCTTCGGTGGAACAGGTGTAATGGTAATTAACGAATTTTGATGAGGAAATAGGAGAGATATGAAAATTTTAGTCGGATATGAAAAGTCAAATGTGGCTGATCACGCGTTGAAGCTCGCTATAAAACATGCCCGGGCGTTTGATGCCCAATTGGTCATCGTGACCTCCATGAAAGGGGGCTCGGAAGTACCCCGAGAAGTATTTTCCAAGGCTGAAAAGAACCTTGAGCAGGTCGAATCCGCTATCAGAAAAGAAGGTATTGCCTGTAAAACCAGTTTATCGGTTAAAGGATTGACGCCAGGTGAGGATCTCGTAGCAATTGCGAAAAAAAACGATGTGGAAGAGATCATCATCGGCGTAAAAAGACGATCAAAGGTGGGTAAAATGCTTTTCGGATCCAATGCCCAGTATGTTATTTTAAACGCACATTGTGCGGTAGTAGCAGTAAAATGAGTAATAAATGAGTACAGAATTGCCCATTGTCACTATTGAATATGACATTTCGAATATTCAATGTCTGAATGTGCAAAAAACTATAGATCATGTTCCTGGAGCGGACGTGGGAATCCCAGTGAAGCAGCAGCCCAATATTTGCTGTAAACATAAGGCTCATATTGGGTCGGTTTTTCCTGGAGCTCATTAAGCAAGGCATCTATTTCAATTCGTTTTTTATTGGTTTTCCAGTTGTTCCAGTCTTTCAGTGTTTCCCATATGCTGATCACCGTAACTTTGTTTGTGTTTTCGGCACAAATCAGGGTTTCGCCTGAAATGTAGCCTTTTTGATTCATTGCATTGATTCGGAGATTTTTAAGATGTGAAAAAAAATCTTCTTCCTTGCCCGCAATCATGTCTCTTTTGATGAGAACTTTTACATGCATGGCACCCCCCTTTTATAAGGTACTTTTCTAAGATCGCTGGGCCTGAACTTCCCTCATCGTTTTCAAGACTTCAATGCTGCTTTTTAATCCTTTAACATATCTTGCCATATTTATTGCCCCACCTGCTATTTGAGCCAGCGCCTGAACAAAATTTATATCATCTAGCTTGAACTCCCAAGGTTCAGATGTATAAACACGCACTGCTCCCATTAATTTTCCCCCGACAACGATAGGCACCGATAGTATTGAGGATATTCCTTCTTTCTGTGCTTCTTTAGGATACTGGATTCTGGGATCATCCATAATATCATAAATCGCCACGGGTCCAGACTCTAACGATTGGGCAATGGATTGTAATGCACTCACAGGGCCTTTGTTTATATACTCTTCACTCAACCCGAATGAAGTGG
>JAOZSO010000383.1:0-3947 GCA_029939655.1 Desulfobacterales bacterium | reverse complement strand
CCATTAAGAAGGGCGCGAATAATAAAAGCAGATTCAGAAGATGCATCATTTCTTATTGACCCATCGGCCTGTCCTTTATTGATACATTCTTTTAATTGCGCAATAGTTTGGTCAATCCGATTGCATAGAACAATGCTGGCTTCAGTTGATTGAGAATCAATTGCAGGAGGGATGTCGTGGAGAAGAAGTACCATGAGTTCTGTAGTGTTCTCATTTTCAAACATGAAATGAAATTGAATTATATTTATAATGGCATCTAAACCATTTTCCGAGTTTGCAATAATCTTATCCGTTTCAGAGATATATTTATCTCCTAATTCAGCTATTATCTCTACAAGTATCCCTTCCTTGGTTTTGAAATAATGAAAAATAAGTCCCTGGGCGACGCCAGCTTTCTTGGCTACTGCCGTCGTTGATGTTGCCGAAAAGCCATTTTGTGCAAAAAGAAATATTGCTGCATCAATAATGTCTCTTTTCTTGCTCATTAAATACCCGAATCCAAGCAATGATTTAAACAAAATATATTGATTGATTAATCAATCAATGTTATATATTAACATTATAAAAGAGTCAAGGTTTCTTTTCGCGATACCATATAGCGAGCATACAGAGTCAATAAATATTAAGGACCTTATTGCCTTTATATGGGCATACGATTCTTAATTGAATTGTAGTTTTGCAGGCATAAAGCATTTTTAAGAAAAGAGATAAAAAATTTCAACAGGAGGAAAAGCACCCATGCAGTTTCTCAATCAGATTGTTTTTAAAACGCTGATGGCAACAGCTTTGTTATCTGGTCTCTTGGCAATCAGTTGCGACCGCCGTCAGCAGTCTCCGCCACCTCCCTCCGTTCCGGAGGTGGCCACGGTGACAATCCAACCCCAAAAGATCATGCTGACCACTGAACTGCCGGGCAGGACATCAACATATCGCATTGCGGAAAGTCGGCCCCAGGTCAGCGGCCTGATTAAAAAACGCCTGTTTACAGAAGGTTCCCATGTCAATGCCGGCCAGGCGCTCTACCAGATCGATTCAGCTCAGTTTCAGGCGGCACTCGACAACGCCCTGGCAACCCATGTCGCCACACAGAGGGCTGCCGACCGGGCACGGGCCGCACTGGATGCGAGTATCGCTGACGTGGATAGGCTGCAGGTCGTCCTGGAACTGGCCCGGACGAATCGACAACGGTATGAAGAATCATTTGAAGAAAAAATCGTCTCAGCCATCCAGCTTGACCAGGCAGTGGCCGAAGTAAAGGTTGCAGAGTCCTCGCTACGTGCTGCTAACGCACAGATAGAAAGTAACCATGGAGCAATCGCTGCAGCGGAGGCGGCTATCCAGCAGGCAGAAGCGGCGATAAAGATAGCCCAAATCAATTTGGGATACTGCCGTGTCACCGCACCCATCTCCGGCCGTATCGGCAAATCCAATGTTACGGAGGGTGCTATCGTGACAGCGTATCAGCCTGTGCCATTAGCAACCATTCAACAACTGAACCCCATTTACGTAAATGTACCTCAGGCCACAACCGAGTTGCTGCGATTAGAGAGTCGTCTGAAGGACGGCCGCCTCAATCATGATGGAACGAACCAGAAGAAGGTCAAGCTCATCCTGGAAGACGGCACTGTATATCCACTGGAAGGGGTGCTGCAGTTTCGTGATGTCACGGTAGACCCAACGACCGGATCTGTAACTCTGCGGATTATTTTTCCCAATCCGAAAAGTGTCCTCTTGCCGGGCATGTTTGTCCGAACTGTTATCAAAGAAGGTGTCAATAGAGCGGCCATTCTTATTCCTCAGCAGGCCGTGTCTCGTGATCGCAAGGGGAATCCTACTGCACTGATTGTAAATGCCGAGGGCAAGGTCAGTCAGCGGATGCTCACTCTCGACAGAGCCACTGGTGACAAATGGCTTGTCTCGGCCGGTCTTGTCCCGGGTGACCGGGTAATCGTTGAGGGAATGCATCGGGTGCGGCCCGGTGCTGCTGTGAAGGTTGTTCCTTTTCAAGGGAGTGAAACCAAGCGTTCGGTATCTGATAATACGACCCGGCAAACTGCCAAGTCAAAATAGCGGAGGCGTGTGATGTTATCAAAATTCTTTTTGGACCGTCCGGTCTTTGCCTGGGTCATCTCTATCGTTTTAATGGTGGCGGGGGGGCTATCGATCTACAATTTGCCCGTATCGCAGTATCCTGCCATCGCCCCGCCTTCCATCTCAATTGATGCATTTTATCCCGGTGCTTCAGCGGAAACAGTTGAAAACACCGTAACACAGATCATCGAGCAGAAGATGACCGGTTTAGACAAGATGTTGTACCTCTCCGGCAGCAGTTCTTCGTCCGGTGGGTCCCGAATCGAACTAACCTTTGCTCCAGGGACCGATCCGGATCTCGCTTGGTCCAAAGTGCAGAACAAGCTCCAGCTCGCCATGGCCAGTCTGCCCGATGTGGTGCAGCGCCGGGGGATCAAGGTCAGCAAATCGACCAGGAACTACCTGATGATTGTCGCCCTGATTTCGGAAGATGGCAGCATGGACGGCGTTGACTTGAGAGACTATGCCCAATCCAACCTGGAAAAGGTACTGTCTCGGGTGCCGGGCGTGGGCGAGGTCGAAAACTTTGGCAACCAATACTCTATGCGGATCTGGGTCAACCCTGACAAACTGACCAGTTACCACCTGACAATGGAAGATGTTATTATGGCACTTCGGGCTTACAATGTAGAGGTATCCGCCGGTCAGTTCGGGGGGGCGCCGGCCATAGAAGGCCAGCGTCTGAATGCCACCATCATTGTCCAACATCTACTTCAGACACCGGAAGAGTTTGCCGCCATCCCCATCCGTATCAATCCGGATGGCTCTGTAATACATATCAAGGATATCGGACGTACGGAAATGGGAACCGAACGCTACGATATTGTGGCAAATTACAACGGTAAACCCGCCGCCGGTATCGCGATTCGCAAGGCCGCCGGCGCCAATGCGTTGAAAGCGGCGGATGCCATTAAGACAAAACTGGAAGAGATGAGCCGGTATTTTCCAGCGGGAATGAAGGTGATTTATCCCTATGACACCACCCCCTTTACCAGGGTGGCCATAGGGGAAGTGGTCAAGACCCTCTTTGAGGCGATTCTACTGGTTTTTGTAATCATGTACCTCTTTCTGGGGAGTTTCCGCGCTACATTGATCCCGACCATCGCGGTACCGGTGGTTATCTTGGGGACCTTTGCGGTTCTGGGGTTTTTCGGTTTTTCCATCAATATGCTGACCATGTTCGCCATGGTGCTATCCATAGGCCTTCTGGTGGATGACGCTATTGTGGTGGTGGAAAACGTGGAGCGAATCATGAGCGAGGAGGGAATCTCTCCCAGGGAAGCCGCTGCCAAGTCCATGGACCAAATTACCAGCGCCCTGATCGGAATCGGCCTGGTCCTCTCGGCGGTATTCGGCCCCATGGCCTTCTTTGGTGGTTCCACCGGTGTTATTTATCGTCAGTTTTCGGTAACCATCGCCGCTTCCATGCTGCTTTCGGTTCTTGTGGCCCTAATTCTGACCCCGGTTCTCTGCGCATCACTCCTCAAGCCGGTGGCAGCGGGGCATGAGCCGGCGGACAATGCAATTTTTTTTCTGCGCCCCTTTTTTAAATGGTTCGATCACCTTTTTTACCGCTTTAGAGACCTATATATAACACTGGTCGGCCACATTCTTGCAAAAAAACTACGTTATATGTTCGTGTTTCTGTTGATTGTCATCGGGATGGGGTATTTGCTCCAACGCATGCCCACCGCTTATCTTCCGAATGAAGACCAGGGGATACTGATGGTTCAGGCCATGCTGCCATCGGGTTCGACCCTTGAGCAGACCGAGGAAGTCATGGATAAGGTTCGGAACTATTTTCTGACACAAGAAAAAGAGGCCGCAGAATCCTTCATGTCGGTTTCAGGTATGAG
>JAOZSO010000036.1:180-14684 GCA_029939655.1 Desulfobacterales bacterium | reverse complement strand
ATAGCATTTTTCACATTCAAAGGTTTTGTCCGCTTCGGTCATCTCAAATTTTTCGGTGACCTGCATGGTTGCCATTATTTCGTCGCCTTCGGGATCGTACAGGGCAATCTCATCGCCAATGTTGATGGCATCCGCATTTTCCTTAGAAGCGTCCATGGTGACGGGAATGGGCCAGAATGTGCCGTCTGCCAACAGATAATCTTCGCAGACACCTTTCCAGTCGGCTTTTGTCATAAAGCCGGTGAGGGGGCTGAATCCGCCGATACCCATCATGATCAAATCACCTTTAACACGTGGAGAAATCTCGATTTTCTTGAGATCTTCCGCCTTTGTTTTTTCCGCATCCAACGCAGCGCCTTCAAGCAGACAGCATGTCAGACCTTTTCCACCATGGGGGGGAATCAATTGTGCCATTGGTTTTTTTCTCCTTTTATTGAGTTTTGTATTTATCTGTGAACACAGATATGACGTCAATGATAACCGAAGGCTATGAGTTATAAAGGAAGCATGGATTTGTCAAGCGTAATCGGTTTAAGCATGCATGCTGGCGGCACATTCGTTTTTGCCCAGGTCCATGATGTCCGCTTCTTCAGCATCGACCTGTACAAGCCCGGCATTGATTTCACGGATTTTGGCATATTCTTCGGGCTGGGGCCGCATGTTCGACTGGATAAAATCGTAAAATACGCTTTCATCGGTGATGCCGTAAATGGCGGCATTGATTTCTTTGATTTTTCCAAGCGTCTCGGTAAAAACAAGGTCCTGATTGGCCTCTTTCCAGTCCATATAGTGACCGGGCAGCACCAGCATGGAATCATCCAGGGCCAAAATTTTTTCGGTCATGGTTTGAAACAGCATCCTGGACCAGGCTTTTGCCATGCCTCCCAGGTCAGGCCGCCCCATGGAAAAGATGAAAATCATGTCGCCTGCTACGATAAACTTGTCATCGATGAGGTAGGAGGTGCTGCCGGGGGTATGACCGGGCGTGTGCATGACCTTGACAGTGGGGCCGCCATGGGTGAAATTGAATCGGTCGTTGTTATTTACGGGGGTGTAGTCAAATGCCGCACCTTGAAAATCGGCTGCTGGAACGAGAATTTCCGTCCCCAGGGCCTGTTGAAGCATGGGGCTCCCGGAGATATAATCCGCCTGCCTGTGAGTTTCGAATGTCCGGGTAACGGTGCACCCTTTTTCATCTGCAAAGGCTTGATACGCAGCGATATTTTTGGCCGGATCAAAGAGCATCATTTCCTTGTTGCAGAGTAATCCATAGCTGCAGGATGCTTTTCCCGGGCGCCTGAATTGATAAAGTTCGTAGTCGTCCCCGGCAGCGACGCGAACAGGGGCCAATAGGTTGCCCCAGTCTTTAATGCCCACCAGCATGTGAGCCACATCCGTATGGCCGTGATTTACGAGGATTTCCCCAACATATTTGGAAGAGCCTTCCTTGGCACAGACGATACGCAGTTTTTTTCCTTTGGGAACCTTTGCGACGCTTTCTTCTTCATGCTCGATAAATTCCATGTAGGGAACATTGATCATTTCGAAAGGATAGGGTCCTTCCACTTTAAATCGGCCGAACTCTTCGTCGTTACGGACGTCCAGCAGAAGAAAGGTTTCTTTGGAGACGAGCCATTCAAACAGATCTTGTGCGGTAAAGGGTTGTACGGACATAGGTTCACCTCATAGGATTGATGATTTCGTAACACCCTGAAATCATCTGGTTTTAGGTGTTAAGTTTTAGGTTTAAATTTTGCGCTCTATATAAAACCTAATTTCGTTGTCATCCTGTTCGCTTTTGAGAATTTCATTTCCGCTGGTCCTTGCCCAGGCTGGAAAGTCGGTCAGAGAGCCTGGATCGGTTGTTATGGCTTCTATAACCTGTCCGATTTCAACTTCTTTGATACCCTTGCTTACTTTGACAACCGGCATGGGGCAGGCCAGTCCTTTCAGGTCAAGTGATTTGTCGACTTTGATGTCATCGCTCATGATAAACCTCCTGTTGCTATTTGTTCTTTTGTTTTCAGGTTGATTGATACCTAAGCTGAGCGATTGTCGAGGTTGCCGTATCTACAAGGAAGATGCTGTTCCGCTATAGTGAACTATGCGGTATGGCATCTGACGCCGTAGATGCGGTAAGATCGGCAATCCCAACGGGTTTCAAATTTTAAGAATTCAAATGAATCAATCCTTTGAAATTTTATCTAAATCCCATATTCTTAAAATTTGAAACGCTCATCTTAGGTTCCGAGTTATGCTATATGAACAGCTGAATTTTGCTGTCTTTGGCTTCTTCCAGAAAGGTGGCCACACCGACATGCTGGACGCCTTTGTAGTCGATCATTTCTTCACGTTTGAATCCCATGAGGCCCATAGACATTTCACAAATAAAAATTTTGACCTCCAACTCTTCTGCCAGTGCAATCATTTCTTCCAGAGAGGCCACGTTTTTCTGTTTCATCAAAGATTTCATCATAGCGGTTCCCATGCCGCCCATGTTCATTTGGGAAAGTTTGACCTTGCCGGCACCTTTTGGGAGCATGGCGCCGAACATTTTTCCCATGGTGTCTTTTCCGCCGACCGTTTTATTTTTGTCGCGCAGGATGGGGGTTCCCCAGAAAGTGAAAAACATCACCACTTCCATGCCCATGGCCGTGGCGCCGGTGGCAATGATAAAGGCAGCCAGGGCCTTGTCCAGATCACCGCTGAAAACAATCATGGAAAGCTTGTTGGACGGTGTTTGGCTTTTCATTGCGTCCAGCTGGGTTTGCAGCTGGGCGACTTGTTCTTCCAGTTCTTCCAAGTTCGACATATCAGCCTCCTTTAATTGTTGGTAGGTTAAGCTAAATAAGTATGTTAAATATAGTGAGTTAGAAATTGTGAACGATGTTTTAGTGCTTAGCAAGAACTATACGCATAAATTTTTTAAACCATGAGCTCCTTGATAGATTCCATGGAGGCTTTCAGGAGTTCGAGATTGGTGATCATGGTTTTACGTTGCTCCGGTTCCATCTGTTGTAAAACCTCCATGTGCATATCATTTAAAAACTTATTGATATCATTAAGTTTATTTTGTCCTTTAGCGGTCAGGCTCAACAAGGTGACCCGTGAGTCTTCAGGGTCGGGAATTTTTTGGATCAATTCCTTATGAACCAGTCCTGAGACGATTTTGGATATTCGGCTTTTGACGAGATTCATCTTCGAGGCAATCCCTTTGGGCGTCAGATAGCGTTCTTCGCCAAACAGAGACAGGCAGCGCAGCTCGGCATCCAGAAGGCCGAAGCGCTCACACTGGTACTGTAGCCGTTCCTGGCAGCACTGAAACAAATTGGCTATAAGATCTTGAAATCTCACGACTTGATTGGCTGAGGCCTGGTTTTGAAGTGTTTCCCCTATTAGGTTCATAGCATGAACTATATTGCCAAAAAGGGGGGGTGTCAAGTTTTTTTCGAAGCATGTCAAAAAAACGATTCAAGCCAAATTGAGTTTGAGTGCGAGGCTTAAACATTGTCAGGCATGAAATGGTTGTAAAAAATTAAACAGGCGGTATAAAGATAATATCTTTACCCCAGCGTTTCAAAAGCCGGAGGGCTTCAGATTATTACTATACTTTGCCATGTTGTTTATGCAACTATGGGGTATTCCAGGAGGACTAAATGAAGAACGGCTGTATGGGAAAGGTTCTCTGGGTTGACTTGAGCCGTAAAGAATTCCACGAAGAATCGATCCCAGAGGCGTTGTACCGGAAGTACTTGTCGGGGATCGGGCTGGCGTCAAAACTCCTCTACGACCGCATCCCAGCAGGTGCCGATCCTTTAGGGCCTGAAAATATTCTGGGTTTTGTCTCCGGTCTCTTGACCGGTACTGGAAGCCTGTTTGCGGGCCGGTGGATGGCTGTGGGGAAATCCCCCTTGACAGGTACGTGGGGGGATGCCAATTGCGGCGGCAATTTTTCTCCGGCCATTAAACGGTGTGGATATGACGGTATCTTCTTCCTGGGTATCAGTGAAAAGCCCGTCTATCTGTTCATCGACAAAGGCGGGGCGTCTTTGCGTGATGCAGCCGGCATCTGGGGCCTGGATACCAAGGAAACGGAAAGCAGACTGAAAAAGCATGCCGGTTGCACCCATGCCCGGATCGCCTGCATCGGTCAGGCCGGTGAAAACATGTCTCTCATTTCAGGTATTGCCAACGATGGTGGCCGAATGGCGGCACGTTCGGGGCTGGGTGCCGTGATGGGGTCCAAAAGATTAAAAGCCCTTGTATTGTGCGGGGCCGGACGTATCCGATCCCACGACAGCCCGGCCATAAAAAAACTGAGCCGTCAATGCAATGACTCCATACAGTTCATGCCGCCGTTTCCACCTGCTTTTGTACTATCGTATATGGGTGCCTTCTTGAGAACCTTGCCGGTCCAGCCCAACACGGAAATGATGCGTTTCAACACGATCTATAAAATCATGCTCAAAAAGTGGGGAACCGCCAGCCTGAACCAGATCCTGATAGAGATCGGTGATTCACCCATCAAAAACTGGAAGGGTAGCAACGAAGATTTTGATCCGGAAAGATCGGCCCGACTCAACCCGGAAGTATTTTCAGACTGTGTGGTGGTCAAGTACCATTGTTATGCCTGTCCCCTGGGTTGCGGCGGCCTTTGCAGCAAGCCGGGAAAGTTTGAAGAGACCCACAAACCCGAGTATGAAACTGTTCTGGCTCTGGGCGGGCTGTGTATGAATGATGATCCGGACTCAATTTTTTACCTGAACGAAAAACTGAATCGTGCCGGTATGGACAGTATTTCAGCGGGGGGTACGGTGGCGTATGCCATCGAGTGCTTTGAAAAAGGTATTCTTTCAGAGAGTGATACCGGGGGCTTGAAGCTGACATGGGGGAACAGCCAGGCGATTATGGCATTGGTGGATATGATGATTGCCAGACAAGGTATCGGAGATGTGCTGGCGGATGGTGTCAAAAAAGCTGCCGAAAGAATTCAGCAAGGGTCTGAAAAATATGCCATTCATGCCGGTGGGCAGGAGTTGGCCATGCATGACAGCCGTTTCGATCCCGGCTTTGCGGTTCATGATTGCGTGGAAGCGACACCCGGAAGACACACCATCGGATCTCAGCTTTATTATGAGTTGTTTCAACTCTGGGAACACATCAACACATTGCCGAAACCGGATCTCATGTATTTGAAACGGAGCAAATACAAACCAGACATGGATAAAGCCCTTGCGAGCGCTGCCTGCAGTAAGTTCATGAACATTATGAACGGGGCCGGTACCTGTCTGTACGGCGCCATGCTGGGAGTGGACAGTTTCCCCGTGTTCGGATGGTTGAATGCGGCAACAGGCTGGAACCTGGCAGCCGAAGACTACATGGAAATCGGTGAGCGCATACAGACACTGAAACAGTTGTTCAATCTGAAACAGGGTATCGACCCGGCACACATCAGGATGACCGATCGGGCCCTGGGACGTCCGCCCCTGAAAACGGGGGCCAACAAGGGCCGGCGCGTGCAGATTGAGCAACTTAGGCAGGATTACTGGAAATCGCTGGGCTGGGATCCACAAACCGGAAGACCCTCCAGCAACACATTGAAGCGATTAGGACTGGACCGGGTAATCTGACTTGATTGATTAGAAGAGATCTAAAAAATAGGATTTTAGTTCAAGATCAAGGCGGAATCTCTTTTCAATCCGCAGGAATACTGTAGTATTTTGAGGAGTTGAAACGATATTCCAACACAGAGATTGGGCTAAAAGACATTTTTGAGGTGGCTTATTAGGAGTATGGAATGGCCTTCACCATATTGAAAGAATGTATCGGTTGCAGTGTTTGCAAGAAGGTGTGCCCGGTCAATGCTATTTCCGGGGAGCGTAACAAAAGACACAAGATCGATGAAGCACTCTGTATCGACTGTTATGCCTGTGGATACATCTGCCCCCAATCAGCCGTAGCAGATTCCCGGGAACAGGTGATTCAACGTATTCGATTTCGCAAAAACTGGCCCAAGCCCAAGATTGTCCGGAACATGTGCATGTCCTGCACCATCTGTCTCGATTCGTGTCCGACCGGCTGCCTGAGCCTGACATTTACCCGGGACACCTCAGATACCAGAGGGTATCCGGTTTTAACACGTCCCGGCGCTTGTATTGCCTGTGGTTTCTGTGCCGCCGATTGTCCGGTGGATGCCATCGAAATGATGAGACCAATCTGACGATTGTCGGCTGTTAGCTGTTAGCTGTTTGCTCTTGGCAGCTAAGAGCCAAGAGCAAAGAACTAACAGCTTAGGGGCTTGCCCCTTGGCCCCTCGGACCCTTGGCTCCTTTTTAAAAAATCAGTTACGCGTGTAGGTTGGCATCAACAGATTCGCGTCGTTCAATTCAACCCGGGTGGTTTGGTCGTCGATAACTGTGACCGGAACCTGCCAGGCCACCTTGTGGTCTTTGACCATGGCGGGGAAAGTGACAAGCAGATAATAGGTCCCCGGGGAGACGCCCGGGAATTGAAAAACGCCTTCCGGCGTTGTGAGAGTACTCTGCACCACGAATGCTGGATCAGACATTTTTTGTCTGACAGCGATAAAAAAGGTCATGTGAAGTTCCCTGATGGTCTCCATCCGTTGATAAGGGTTCATTTTATCTTTTACGGAAAGAGCGGGAACCTCCACCTGGGATCGAACCAGCAGCGTCCGGATCCAGTCTCCTGGACGAATCCGGCCATCCGGCATTGTCAGGGAGATGGTTCCGCTGATAATGCCACTGGCATTGGCCATGGGGCATAGCAGCAGGCATGGTGCCAGGCAGATCCATATGAAAAGCCATTTTTTCATAAGAGAAAGGGGTTTGTCATCTATACTTTCTTGAGAACGAGTCGGCAGTCCGCCACGGTTACACCCCGGCCTTTTTCATGCGTGATGAGCGGATTGATGTCCAATTCCTGAATTTCCGGATGGGATGTCACCATGTCCGAGAGGCGTACCAGGGATTTTTCGATTTCTTCCAGATCGGTCCTGGGCCGACCCCTGAATCCATCCAGCAGTTTGAATCCCTTGATCTGACGGATCATTCTTCGTACAGAATTACGATTTACCGGTGCCAGGCGAAAAACGACATCCGCAAAGAGTTCAACAAAGATACCTCCCAGACCGAACATGATCAGCGGACCAAACACCGGATAGCGATTCATGCCGAGAATCACCTCTTCGCCCCGGGGTGCCAGTTTCTGGACCAGAACACCGCTAATTTCCACATCGTCATGGTAGCTTTTTGCATTGGTAACGATGGTTTCAAAGGCCTTTTCGACGGCCTTGCGGGTTTTCAGGTCCACCTTGACGCCCCCGGCGTCCGATTTGTGAATAATCTGGGGAGAAACGATTTTCAATACAACCGGAAAACCCATCTCCTGTGCCGCATCGGCAGCTGCGGGTGCATTTGAGGTAAGCTGTGTTTCGAGGGTGTTGAATCCATAGCATTTGAGTAATTCGAGTCCTTCCAGTTCGCCGACATGGGTCCGGCCTTTGTCAATGAGCTCCTGTATCAATTCTGCAGCACGATTTTTGTCGTGTTTGAGTTGAAAGGGTGCCAGGACTTGACGATTCAGCCATTTGGCGTATCGATAGAGTGCACCAAAAGCCTTGGCCGCATTTTCAGGGAACTTGAAAACCGGAATGCCATGTCCTTGAAGATATTTCACGCCCGCCGACACATCGATGATCCCCATGAAGCAGCAAAGAATCGGCTTGTGGGAACGGCTGGCGATGCGTACGATGGCTTGAGCTGTCGCCAAGGCATTGGTCATGGATTGGGGGGTCAGGATCACCAGAGCGCCATCGACATTCTCATCTCGAATGACAGCGGATAAAGCGTTTTCATACCGGTCCTGTGCGGCATCCCCGATGATGTCCACAGGATTGTTGATATTGGCGGCCGAGGGCAGGTGGCTGGCGAGCGTCTCCAGGGTATCCTGGCTCAGCTGGGACAGTTGAAGTCCCGACGATACGGTGACATCCGTGGCCACGATACCCGGACCTCCGGCATTGGTGACGATGGCCACACGGTTGCCGTGCGGTACTTTTCGACGAAGTTTGCCCAGAGCACTCTCATCCTTATAGGCAAAGGCCGTTGCAAAATCGAACAGTTCATCGATACTTTCGACGCGAATAATGCCGGATTGCTGGAAGATAGCGTCATAAACCGCTTCCGTACCGGCCAGGGCCCCGGTATGTGATGCTGCGGCTTTTGCGCCGGCGCCTGTCCGACCGGATTTGATCACCAGAACAGGTTTGGGAGCGTCACCCGATGTGATCTCCTTGACGGTTTCAACAAATTCGGCGCCGTGCCTGAGTTCTTCCAGGTAAATCATGATGACTTCTGTTTCCTGATCGGCATGGAGATAACGCAGTAAATCGAGTTCATCTACATCCGCTTTGTTACCGATGGAGATAAACTTCGAGAAACCAAACTCCCGGTCAGCCGCAAAATCCAGCACCGCTGTACAGAGTGCACCACTTTGGGAGATGAATGAGACATTGCCTGATTCGGGCATGCGGGCTGAAAAACTGGCATTGAGTCGTATGTCGGGATTCGGATTGATAACACCCAGACAGTTGGGGCCGATTATCCGCACACCGGCATCCTTGCAGAGCGCGACAATTTTGTTCTCAATTTCCAGCCCTTCTCCTCCCACTTCCCGAAACCCGGCCGACACGATGACGATTCCTTTGACGCCTTTGTCGATGGCATCTTGGGTGGATTTCAGCGCAAGGTGTGGCGGCAGGATAATCATGGCAAGGTCGATGTCATCCGGGATGTCGCTAAGGGTCGGGTAGGCCTTCACGCAGGCCACGGAACGCGCCTTTGGATTCACCGGATACAATGTGCCTGTAAACTTACCATTCAATATGTTGACGAAGATATCGTGTCCCACCTTGCCGGGCGTTGTCGATGCACCCACAACGGCAAGTGATTTCGGCGAAAATATGGCATCCAGTCGATCCATTTACATCTCCTGTTTTTGGATATTAGGGTTGGCTTCATCTTGAAACCTTCCGGTGAATTCCAATGAAACCAACGTGTGCATACCTGAATTGAGCCCCAAATTAGGTAATATTATCCTAAACTTGTTATCATATTGCAAGCACTATCAAATAAAAACCATAGCCTGCGGCACCCGCCTAACACCTGATTTTTTAACGATATTGATCATTGGCCATTAATATGAAACATTACCGTGTTGGAGGAAAGAATGATTACAACACATAAAATAATTTTCAAAAATTCAAAAAACATGGATGGGTTGGCAGACGAATCCATTGATTTGGTCGTAACTTCGCCGCCTTACCCGATGATCGAAATGTGGGATCAGATCTTTGCCGGCCAAAATCAAAAGATTGGTGAATCTCTGAAAGAGAAAGACGGCCCTTCTGCTTTTGAATTAATGCACCAGGAACTCGACAAGGTGTGGGATGAGCTCTACCGTGTCCTTAAGGAGGGTGGAATTGCGTGCATCAACATAGGAGATGCCACGAGAACAATAAACAACCATTTTGCCCTTTATACCAATCATTCCAGAATTCATACTTATATGCAAAAAATTGGGTTTTCAGCTTTGCCGGCGATATTATGGCGAAAACAGACCAATGCCCCAAACAAGTTTATGGGCTCAGGAATGATGCCACCAGGAGCCTATGTTACCTTAGAACATGAATATGTATTAATGCTGAGGAAAGGAAATAAAAAAGAATTCAAAACGAATGAAGACAAGAATCTCAGACGTGAGAGTTCATTTTTCTGGGAAGAACGGAACGTTTGGTTCTCTGATGTTTGGATGGATTTGAAGGGTACTTCTCAAAATATATTCGATACCAAAACCAGAGGACGAAGTGCAGCATACCCATTTGAATTGCCCTATAGGCTTATTACGATGTTCTCCATAAAGGGCGATACCATCCTGGACCCATTTTTTGGAATCGGCACCACAATGTATGCTGCAATGGCTACAGCAAGAAACAGCATAGGTTATGAGATCGATCCCAGACTAAGGCAACAAATAATATCGCAATTCTCTGGAATAGTAAATTTTTCAAATAAGCGAATCGAAGAGCGACTGGAAAAGCATCTGGCGTTCGTTGATGATAGATTTAAAAAGAAAGGGAAGTTTAAGTACACAAATGATCATTATCTTTTCCCTGTTATGACAAGGCAGGAAACAGATCTCATCATTAATAAACTTTTAGATGTTCATAAGATAGATTCTGATTCCTTTGAGGTTTTATATTCTGACAATCCCCAGAAAGAGTATGTGTATTCTATCAAATAAAAAAGAGCCTGTCTCCTAATCCCGCTGTAGGGGCAGGCCTTGTGCCTGCCCGTTTTGACGAATTGCCGACGGTCTTTCGGGTACCCACAAGGGGCACCCCTACAATGGCAATGATACAATGGATGTGATTTGGTATGATGACATTTTCGATTAATTCGATATTCGGAAACCGTTTTGGCAACTCATCCCAAAGATTCTCGTTATCATCGACCCTGCGTTATTCAACACCATTTCTTGGGCTTGCTTATGAAGCCGGACTCAATGAACGAGAACGGAGTCTGTTAAAAAAACAGAAAAATGGTGATACTCAATTATAACTCGCTATTTTCTAATACTTTGTATCAACAAGGTATCCAATTCTACCGGAACATGGATATCCGCTTTTATCCTTGTGGGGATTTAATCGGGTATCCATTTTTTTACGACTGAATTTTTTCCCGCAATACGAACATTCAATTATGTACTTTGGCCCTAAACTTGGTGATTTGAAACCTGATTGCCGGATAGATGAATTAAATGCCTTTCGACCATCTGAGCGTCGGGCTGTCTTTGGTATGGAAATGGGACCAAGTGAGGTTAGCTCAATTGCGTGTTCGGGAATGAACGGCGTTTCCGTGATTTCTGCCCCTTGGATTCGATCCACTCTATATGACCGCCATTCCTTTGATTCATGCCTTAAAGCATACAGTATTATATTCCCTTCATTTGTGCGACGCAGGGAATAGGGTTCTATCAGGCAATATTTGTTCTGATAATATAGGTTAACGCAGAGCCTGTTGGCTGCAGCAAAACGAATTCGCTCAATAGGGGTGTTTGTATGCCATGCTTGGGCCATGGCAGGTGGACGCCAGGTGTTGTCAATTGACACCCTTCCGGTCGGTATGGCTTGTCTAACTATTTTAGTTGCCTTACCATGCAGCCAATCCATAACTTTAGGCAGATCTTGCCAGAATTGATTAAAAGGTGGTAACGCCGGCAGTTGATGCGCCAGCATGTTTTTCCATTCCGATTCCAACTCGTCTTGTTCAGAACGGTCTCTGAATGTGTCCATAGTAGGAACCGGGATTTGCTTAAAGGTGCATTTTTTCTCCAAGGTGCTGAAAATAAGAGACCGATTTGGGTCAAGTTCATCATGTCTAAACAAATGGACCACATCATAGAGGTCCCTGGGGCGCTTACGTTCTGCCAATGCTCTGATTTTTTCTGCAAATACTTCCTCAAAGCAGTAGCTTTTGATTTGAATTCCGTTATCAGACAAATCAGAGTACGGATGATAGACATCCCTTATCACCGGATCAAGAGCAAGAACTTCATCAGCGGTTAAATCGAGCTTGATCCTCGGCAGATCACCTCTTGGCTGCAAGGGGCCACGATATCCAATTCTTCCCTGGGCAGACATGAATCCTCGCTTGTTGCGATATACATCAAAACGAATAAGATCCTGTGGGATTTCGATACCTGATTGTTCATAGACCCATTGTGCGATTTCCTGTAAGCATGATACGAGAAATTCCTGATTCAGATGGATTTCTTTTGTAAGAGTAAAGTCTAAATCCTCTGAAAAACGGTAAGTTTCAAAAAAGCACTTTTTCAAGCAGGTCCCGCCCTTGAAAACCCAACTGGATCCGAGGTCAGGGTGATTGAATATCCCAGCCAGTACCCAACCCAGAACATAATCTTTTTCAACAATATTTGCCCTGAGCCCGAATTCTCTTGAAAATTCCATTATTTCTGATCTGTCTATCAACCAGCTATCTCCTTTTCCAGTTTTCAGGTACCCACAATCGCCATCGGGTAATCAGCTTTATGTTGTTCAAATTTGGATCCAGTTTGGTATTTCCCGCAGTAAGCCGCTGATAGCAATTTTCAATTGCTGTGGTTTCTTGGGGAGCAAATTTTTCAAGTAAAAAGCCAAGGCGCTTGAATATCGCGCCGTTCCCCAGCCGTTCTCCATATTGAATTAACAGCTCAAGATTCTTATTTTTTGATTTTAAATAGTTTCCCACCATTTCATTTACTGAGCGGATTCCGCCACCTAATCCAGGGTCCACCAGCATATCGAGTATCGTACGGGTAGGATCGGATACCGATATTTTAACCTGTCCCCTCCAGACAGGTTTAAGACCAAACATCGCTTTTTCAGATATTGTGCGGAGCATAAACACAGTGCCTTTAATATCAAGATTGCGATTTCTTGGCTTTTGACAGGTCATTACCAATATCGTACTAAAAATTTGTTCGGTAAGATCAAGATACTCAGCAGCACTCCAACCCCCGATATAACAGGGTGAAAATAGACGATCAGCAACCAGCCAAGGATCTTTAAGTGGGACATCCGTTGTCAGGGAATCCAAAGGAACAGGGACATAAAGCCCTCTACGAACCCGAGACATCCAACCCTTTTTAGTCCATCTGGAAAGCATTTTAGCAGCATTCGTAGCATCGACATCTAAAATATTCGCCGTATCCGCAACAGAGATAGTGCCTTTTGTATTGCGAAGTATTGCAGTCAGTCTTTCCCGGTCAGTTTTTCCGATGCCTGTCAACTCTGTCATGGTATATCCAAAGCGCTTTAATTCATTTAATAGGTGAATATTTGCATATAGTATATATTTTTCTGTCAATCAATACATATCTTTTGCGCCATAATTCAATTAAACAGTGAATTATATCGCATACAATATACTAACAGGGCAATTCGGCTAATATTTGAATTATACCTGTCGATTCTTGAGCGTTTGAATCAACCAAATTAAACTAACAGCGATCAAGCAATCTTAAAGTTGTAACGTCTTGAATTAAAAACGATTAAAAAATGATATTGTTGATAATGTTCGGCTCCAGTCAAACAACAGTCAAACAAATATTACTTGAATATAACTTTATTTGATAATAATATAATCAAATACAATACGAAGTCAGAATCAAAATTGAGGTGTATTATGTTGGCTCTCGTGAAAAAGCCCCGTATTGAAATATCGCTCCAAGGTGAGCGTGTTGACGAGCTTATCGAATGGATTGGTAAAAAATTCGAAGTGAGCATTCTCACTTCAGATAATGCTGATAGTGTTGCGATTGAGGATACCGATTTTTGGAAAGAGATGCAGTCAAATAGAATTGGCAATCTTCTTTCAGCAGCCAGACTTAAGGCGGGTCTGTCACAATCTCAGCTTGCCGAGAAACTTGGCATCCGTCAGAATATGGTCAGTGACTATGAAAGGAGTAAGCGTCGGCTTTCCCCATCAATGGCCAAACGTATTGCCAAGACGCTCAAAATTAAAGTTGATAGAATTTCATAGTGCGAACATCGCGCTGTAGGGGCAGGCCTTGTGCCTGCCCGTTTTGACGAATTGCCGACGGTCTTTCGGGTACCCACAAGGGGCACCCCTACAATGGCAATGATACAATGGATGTGATTTGGTATGATGACATTTTCGATTAATTCGATATTCGGAAACCGTTTGCGCAATTCATCCCAAATGTTCTCGTTATCATCGACCCTGCGTTATTCAACACCATTTCTTGGTTTACGATTTCCTCAAACCGTATCTGTCGAAATAACCCCCCAAGCACTGATTTCCGAATCTCATTATAACGATTTGAAAAATAAGCATCCCAAAAAGAAAGGCCTCCCTTGTGTAAGAGAGGCCTTTCTTTTTTCTATGGCGGAGAGAGAGGGATTCGAACCCTCGGTGGAACTTTCGCCCCACACTCGCTTAGCAGGCGAGCGCCTTCAGCCGGCTCGGCCATCTCTCCTGGATGCTGATAAATCAGCATACCATTAGCTATTTGCTATTGGCTGGTAGCTTTAAGATCTTAACTTGTTTCGAAAGGAAGCAAGCTGTTTTACCAAATCGTGAGCCTTATTTTCAACTTCCTGATTTAAACCCTCATCAACATAGCCGTATAAAGTTGCCAAGTCAAACCCAGCAACGGTTTCATACGCTGATCGGATCGAAATACCTAAAAATCGCGCAAATTCGATGTCGGATTTGTCTGCAGATCCTTCTGCAATGTTTAACACAATTGAGTTTAAGGCTCTGTTTATTTGGTTTGCCAGACCCTTGTCCTTTTTATCGATATGCGTGGCGGTAATATTTCTACAAAATAAACAATATTCCTTGGCTTCCTGGTAGACCCTGAATTCTTTAAAACGAAATTTCATGTTGTCCCGCATGCAA
>JAOZSO010000036.1:0-80 GCA_029939655.1 Desulfobacterales bacterium | reverse complement strand
AAAGTGAAATTCAGTTCCAGCGAATTTCCTGGTAGACCCTGAATTCTTTAAAACGAAATTTCATGTTGTCCCGCATGCAA
>JAOZSO010000382.1:837-3966 GCA_029939655.1 Desulfobacterales bacterium | reverse complement strand
AAATTCAAAATTCGATGTTGGACGTTCGATGTTCGATGTTCATTCGTTCCCAGCATTAAAACAATTTAGCGCTTCATGAAATTCTGACTTCTGATAGCTTCGTAGCACTGGATGATGTAGGGACCTACATGCTCTTGATCCTTGTAGTCAAGAAAATAGGTGAGTGCTCTATCAAAATCTTTTAGATTCATATAATTGATTCCCTGGCATACCCTTAAATCCATGCTGCTGTCAAAATGGATGAGTCCCTGGTCCAATATCCGGATCGACTTTTCAAAGGACCCCTCCTGCTGATAGAGCATGCCGAGACCCAGGTAGCTTCGGTGGTCTGGAGAACAGGCAAGGGATTTCTGGAAAAGCGATTTAGAAATAGATTTTTTTCCGGGGATGGCATCGATTTCCGAATAATCCCCATGGCTGAAGGTCATACCGAGCCTGGAATAAAAATCTGCATGCAGCCGGTTAAACTCCGGATCCTTGATGAGATCGATATCTTCGACAAACAGAGGCAGGTTCTGATAAAAGGCGTGCCTGAGGGCATTCCCGTAGGTAAGAATGCTCTTGGGGTCGATACGGTCATCGATTTCAAAATAAAGCAGATCCTCTATACGTTTTTGCCAGATATCTTCCGTGATGCGGCCTTGTTCTAAAAGTTCCTGGTAAATACGTGTACCCGGAAAAATATCGAGAACATAGGTGATGATGCTGAGAGGTTTTATCTTACGAATCAAATCGATGCTGGCTTGAATTGTCTCTTCAGATTCACCCGGGGAACCATAAATGAAGTAGGCGCGTGGCATGATGCCGTAGTGTTTGACAAGGTCGAAAGCTTTTTTAATTTGAGCGGTTTTTATGGGCTTGTTTAGTTTCTGCCGAATCTTTTCGGAGCCGCTCTCGATGCCGAAACTGATTTGGATGCAGCCTGCTTTTCGCATCCAGTCAAGGATATCTGCCTGGATGTGGTTGACACGTGCGATGGCAACCCATGTGATATCGAGCTGTCTGCGAATAATTTCCTGACAGATGGCTTTAACCCAATGTTTTTTAAACGTAAATGTGTCATCTGAGAAGTAGAAAAACTTGATGCCCTTTAGGGCGAGCAATTCCAGTTGATCCACGAAGTAGCCGGGAGAGTGGGTACGAACTTGCGGACCCCAGAAAAGAGGCGAGCCGCAGAACGCGCAGTTTCCGGGGCAGCCTCTGGTAAAGGTCACATGTTGAAATTGAAAATACCGGGCAGGGTTCGGGAATTGATCCAGATTTTCGACGGGTGCGGCCGGGTCTGTTTTCTGCGGTTGCTGTTGATGGCGAAAGGCAATGCCGGGAATATGCGGAATTTTATCATGAGCGCCTGTAGCGAGCGCTTTGACGAGATTCAGAAAGGGAATTTCCCCCTCTCCAAGAACGATATAATCGATATCATGGAAATGGGTCAACAGGTGATCCCACAAAAAGGTGGCGCCGATGCCGCCGAAAACAATTTTAATGTCGGGGTTCAGGTTTTTAGCGATTTTCGCAATATCGATGCCGCCCCACCGATTGGCGTGGAGGATGGAGAATCCAATAATGTCCGGTCGTTCTTTGTCGATGATATCCGAAATAATATCCGGCGTATGATTTGCACTGTGCCAGTTATATACCTGGACATCATAGCCGTTTTCTTTCAGTAGTGCTCCCACATAATAGATGCCGATGGGGGGAACACTGATATCATATTCATGGATTCTCTTGTCGAGAAAATAGGGATAGATAAGGAGTATTTTCATATCTCAAGGACTTTTTCCGGTCCCGTCAATCCAAGACTTTCGGTCATGAGCGCTACGATATAGGGTTGTGAGATGGTTTGTCCCTCACCAATGGGCAGTGGGTGGTCGGCATAGGCTTGAGAGCGAATATCGCCTGGAACAAATACATGCCGCGGGACCTGTTCCATTGCGTTCAACACCTTTGGGTCTGAGATGCCTCTTGCCCGAATCTGTTGCGCGACCATGGCTTGGCGATTGGTTTTGAAGGCAAGCGCATCCCCCGCAGTATCGGCGAAAAGAGTCAGGGGGAGTGCCAAGCCTGCGAATATAGTACAGATAATGCTGAGTTTCATGGCCAGGTCCTATATAAATGAACATTTGGGGAGTTTTCAACCGTTTTGGAGCGGGAGGGATAATCAGCGACTTCAGCGCCCTTGAACTAAATTTGTTGTAAATCTCCACCAAGAGAAGAAATGTTGCCTTCAGGGCGCTGTTGACGAGTAGGTGGAATCAGTGCAGGAGCGACAACGTCGCGTCACATAAAATCGTGCCACGATTTTATTGTTATATAAAACTCCATTTCTTTTTAACCATGAGATGAAGAACTCTGACAACAATTGGATAATTGGCGGTTTCTCCGGATATGTCTACCGGAACGCCGTTGGCAGCCTCGACAATTGACAATATATTGCCTAAAGGATAACTGTATAGCAGTTCATTTTCCATTACCAGTACGCTAAAATGATCCGCATTCACCTTGGCCAGTTGTGCTTTTTTTATTTCGGCGGGGTCGTCATAGTTGATGCCGATCTCTTCACCTTCGTATTTCTTTAACAGTTCTTCAAAGTTGGGTTTGGGCACCAGTGTTTTCAAGATGGTTTCCGTCCTTTTTTGCTTGTCTTCTCTTTCTTTTCTTAAGGCCTCGGTTTTTTCTTCTTCTGCTTTCCTTTCCGCATCTTGTGCATCTTCCCTTTTGGCTTCAGCTTCCTCGAGGGCGTGCTTTTCCTTTTTGAGGGATTCGGTCTCCAGCTTCAGGGTATCTGTTTCCTGGCTCAAAGAATCGATTTTTTGCTGAGAGGCCTCATTCTTTTTGATAGCTTCACGTTCGGCCTTTTTCAACGTTTCCGTATCCATCTTCAGTGATGCGGTATCCGATTTCAAGGTAGCGATTTGCATTTCTAACTGTTCGACGGTCTGTTTTTCTTTTGCAACGGCTTCGGTTTCGGCTTTTTCTTTGTCCTTTTTGTCTTTCTCTTCCTGTTCTTTTCTAAGCGCTTTGGCTTTATCTTTGTCTTCTCTTTCTTTCTCTTCCTGTTTATTCAAGAGCTCTTCGGCTTTTTCTTTGTCCTTTTTGTCTTTCTCTTCCTGTTCTTTTCTAAGCGCT
>JAOZSO010000382.1:0-737 GCA_029939655.1 Desulfobacterales bacterium | reverse complement strand
TCGGCCCTTTCTTTTTCCTCTCTTTCTTTTTTATCCTGTTGCTTTTTGAGGGTTTCGGCTCTTTTCTGTTCTTCTTTTTCCGCTTCTTTTTGGAGAGCTTCCGCTTTTTTTATTTCTTCGGCTTCTTGCTTTTCCTGTTCTAATCTGATTGCCTCCGCTTCGGCTTTTTCCTGTTCTTCTTTTTTGAGTCTTTCCTGGAATTCAAAATACTTTGAAAAAATAATACCGCATTTGATGCATTCTGCTGCGGACGGTAGAACATCGTGCCCGCATTTTGGACAAATGGAAAGGTTCGGGGATCCTGCCTCCTGACTATCGGCAGGAGGAATCTCCGACTTCGCCACGTCATTCTTTATTGATTTTTTCAAAACCAGGGAAAGAGTTACGCCGCATTTGTTACATTCTATTGCTGATGCCTTATTCTCATATCCGCATTTTGGGCACTGAATTGAGTTGTCACCCTTTCGACTTCCTCCTTATTGAAGCGTAGGAAATATCAACTGCTGAGAAAGGTTTTTTTTACAAATTATACGTATCACTAACCATTCCGAAGGTCAAGACCTTGAACATTCATCTTTTGATGGAAAAGCCTTTCATTGACAAGGGGTTAGGGCTCTGGTATTTTTAACCCCATAGTTGCATAAACAACATGGCAAAGGACATATAATAAACTGATATTATAGACATAATTATAGTGGTAGCGCTTTTCTCCGGATATCTTCACTGGTGAATTCATA
>JAOZSO010000381.1:0-3967 GCA_029939655.1 Desulfobacterales bacterium | reverse complement strand
GTCTTGAAAATCCGTCCTACCGCAAGCGTATTGCGGATACATGGGGAATGCAGCCGCAAAATGCCAATTATGGCGTATCCGATGTTCTCTGTAACTTTGCATCTGTTTGCAGTGAGAATTATCAACTGCATTTTCTGGCCCAGGGAGCCTTGCTTGCCCAGTTAATCGATCCGGCCACAGGCGAAGATCTTCCCATCCAGGATGGCGTAAAGGGCGAACTGGTCTTGACCCACCTTGAAAAAGAGGCCCAGCCACTGGTTCGATATCGGACCTCAGACATTCTGGAAATATTAGGCACCGGCCCTTGCCGTTGCGGCAGGACCGGTTTTCGATTCAGGGTCGTGGGAAGATCGGACGATATGCTGAATGTAAAAGGAGTGAATGTCTTTCCCAACGGTATTTCACAGGTGCTCGAAGACATGGTTCCGGATTTGAATGGAGAGTTTCAAATCGTTCTGGACCACCCCTCGCCCTATACCGGTCTCAAGATTACTGTCGAGTATGGTGCAGGTATCGATACGGATCAGAAGGGCGCTATTGCCCGGAAACTCGAGGGGAAAATCAAAGCAGTGCTGAATTTTACGGCCAAGGTTAAACTGGTTGCGCCCCAATCCATCCAGCGAACAGAGATGGGAAAAGCCGTGCGTGTTTTACGCCGGTATTGAGCCCTTGATACCAAGGGTACACCAAAATATTTTCATTGACTAAATAAATCGGGTTCTATATTTAAATAACGTTAATTTATTGTTCAGTACTAAAGATAGTTCGGCATCAAATGTGTGAGGATACGACTTCTGCAAGTAGGATTTACCGAAACTGGCAATAGCCTCCTAAACGGCACTTCAAGCGATGCCGGAGACAAATCACCCTATGTTTCGTCCTGCCTACGCGCATTCAACGATGGGGTTATTGATGCGCCATAAATTTTTATATTACCCCGGAAAAGTCACATCGGTGCTGTTGGGATGCATCTTTTGTTAAAACCCTAAAAACCGGAGTTGTTTGTATGGCAGAGTTGCTATTGAAAAATGTTACCATGAAATTTGGCGGGCTGCTGGCTGTCAACAACTTAGATCTCGAGGTACCCAGTGGGAAAATTTTAAGCTTAATCGGCCCCAACGGTGCTGGAAAGACAACGGTGTTTAACCTGATCACCGGTGTGTACAAACCAACCGAAGGAACCATTACGTACAATGGTGAAACACTCAATGGCCTCCACAGCAACAAAGTCGTTTCCCGAGGCATCGCCAGGACATTTCAGAACATCCGCCTTTTCAATTCCATGACCGTTCTGGAAAATGTGCAGGTGGGATTACACTGCCGTACCAAAAGCGGTGCCATACGCGCACTGTTGAACACCCCCTTTTTGGTGCGGGAAGAAAGAGAAATTGCAGAGAAGGCCATGGCGGTACTCGAATTTCTTGGACTTGAGGAATTCCGAAACGATTATGCCTCCAGCCTTGCCTACGGCAATCAGCGCCGTCTCGAAATTGCCAGAGCCATGGCTACGGAACCAGGAACCCTTCTGCTGGACGAGCCGGCTGCCGGCATGAACCCCAAAGAAACCGCCGACCTGATGGATCTTATCCTCAGAATCCGGGATACCGGGTTGGATATATTTCTGGTGGAACACGATATGCGACTAGTGATGGGAATCTCAGACATGATCACCGTTCTCGATTATGGACAGAAGATTGCCGAAGGAACCCCGAAGGAGATCCAAAACAACGAAACAGTCATCGAGGCCTACCTAGGAGCGGGTGGTAAAAAATAACCGAATCTCTCGGTATCTTTGATGCTATTAGAATCGTTCCCCACTTTTTATTTATAGAAAAGTGGGCATGTTAGACAAACCCAACACAAGGAGAGTAAGATGAAAAAAATTGGTATTTTTGTATTGTGCATCGCACTGATCGCATGTTTCGGTGGCATGGCAACAGCCAAAACGCTAAAGATCGGCACCATGAGCCCCCTGACAGGCCCCTATGCCCAGGATGGAACCTATATCCTCCAGGGCGTGAAAACCGCCGTGAAAGCGTTTGAGGCCAGTGGCGGACTGCCCGGTTTTGACAAAATCGAAATTCTGGCCGAAGACAGTGCCTGTGACGGTGGCAAAGCCACCATGGCCGCCAATAAGCTTATCCATAGTGACGTATCCGCCATCATCGGTTGCTACTGCTCTTCCGCAACCCTGCCGAGTTCAATCCCGATCGAAGAAGCGGGCATCGTCATGCTGACACCGGCCTCTACCAATGAAAAAATTACGGAGCGGGGATTCAAAAATTTCTTCCGCCTGCCGCCAAGAGACGATGTTCAGGGATGGTCTGCCGTAAAGTTTATGGAAAACTCCCTGAAAGCCAAAAGAATTGCCCTGATTGACGACCGCCAGACCTACACCGTCGGTCTTATCGAAAATATCAAAAAGTTCGCCAAGGAAACCGGAAAACTTGAATTTATCGCCCACGAACACATCACCCCCGGAGACAAAGACTTCACCGCTATATTAACGTCCCTGAAACGACTGAATCCTGATGTAATCTACATGGCTATTTATCAACCCGAAGGCTCCTTGATGTCACGTCAGGTCAAACAGCTCGAAATCACCGCTACGCTGGTTACCGAAGATGCGTGTTTTCAGCCTAAATTCATCGAGGTGGGGGGCAAGGCCACCGAGGGAATCTACCTGACCTTTGCAGCACCGGTTGCCGACAACCCCGTTCGATCAGACTTTGTAAAAGCCTACTCCAAAGACTGGGGCGTCGGTGAAAATGAAATCGGTTCATTCTCCTTTTTTGCTTACGATGCCACAATGGTGGTCTTGAACGGCATCAAAAGTGGTGGTGTAGATAAACTCGCCGAAACCATCCGGGCAACGAAATCATTGGGAGCCACCGGCGAAATCGAGTTTAACGAAAAAGGCGACCGTGCCCTGGCTCACGCCGTATGGATTGTCAAAGATGGCGCTTTTGTGCCTTATTACAATCCACTTACCGACAAAATGTACTAATTTACCGCCAACGATCGGGGGCATTTGCCTCCGATCGTTAACAACGATCACCCATCCAATTTGAAGTAAGTCGTCTTTTTGCTTAGTCAAAGGAAGCTTTCCACATGGATACAACGTCTTTTCTTATTCAGCAATTGATCAACGCCATTTTTCTGGGCAGCATATTTTCCCTGATTGCCCTCGGCTATACCATGGTATACGGAATTATTCAGTTGATCAATTTCGCTCATGGCGAAATGTTTACCGCAGGGTCCTTTGCCGGTTTAATTGTGCTGGCGGGACTTCAAAAAGTTGGTTTTGTCGACAGTCATTTTATCTTATCCATGGTTTTGGTTTTCGGCCTCGGCATGGCCTATGTTGCCGTTCTTGGCGTTTCCATTGAACAGGTAGCCTATAAACCCCTGCGGAACGCATCCCGCCTGGCGGCCATTTTGAGCGCGTTGGGGATGTCCATCTTTTTGTCCAACGGTATGATGCTGAGCCAGGGCGTTTCCGACCGGGGCTTTCCGAATGTACTTGGCTGGGAAGGTTTTAAAATTTTCGACGCCAAAATTTCCTATGGGCAGGTCTTTATCATCATACTGGCCTTTGCCCTCATGTATGGTTTGTGGATTTTTGTTAACTCCACCAAGCTTGGCAAGGCCATGCGTGCCACTGCGCAGAACAAATCCATGGCCAGGATGCTCGGTATCAACGTCGATAAAACCATTCGCGTCACCTTTATGATCGGCCCGGGATTGGGTGCCGCCGCCGGTATAATGGTTGGCCTGTACTACGGCTCGGTTCGTTTCGATATGGGTTTTATCTATATGATTAAAGCGTTTGCGGCGGCCATTCTGGGCGGTATCGGTTCCATACCGGGGGCCATGCTTGGCGGTATGATCATTGGTTTCGTCGAAGTCGCATGGTCGGCATTTCTACCCAGTGAATGGAAAGATGTAACCACCTTCGTGGTTATGA
>JAOZSO010000035.1:7985-14720 GCA_029939655.1 Desulfobacterales bacterium | reverse complement strand
ACGAGCGATAGGCACCTATCAGCCTACAGCCTGAGCCCCTAAAAGCCTAAAAGGGATCTGTTAAAATGAAACACCCCAAAGACTATCTCATTTTTCCACTGGATGTTCCTACCATCGATGAGGCCGGACGCTATGTCTCATTACTCCAGGATAGTGTGGGTATATTCAAGGTCGGTCTGGAACTCTTTATCAAGGCCGGGCCCGACATTGTGCATGAAATTCGAAAAATTTCAGCGAACGCCCGCATCTTTCTGGACATGAAACTTCACGATATTCCGGAGACCGTTTACCGGGCCATGCAGGGCATTGCCTCCCTGGGTATCACCTATGCCACGGTCCACTGTGGTGAATCGAAAAAGATGCTCGAAGCTGCCGTCAGGGGCGCTGACGGCAAGGTTCATCTCCTCGGTGTTACCGTATTGACGAGTGTCGCAAAAGATGACATCCGGTCGGCAGGCTATGATGAATCCTTTGCGGATGATATCAGCCGCCTGGTGCTCAAAAAGGCAGACATGGCGAGAAATGCCGGGTTTGCGGGCGTGGTCTGCTCCGGGCATGAAGCCGGACAGATTAAAAAAATGTGCGGCAAGTCATTTCTGGCGGTGACGCCCGGCATACGACCCGCATGGGACATTGCAAAAGGCGATGATCAGGCGCGCATCATGACCCCGGGCCGGGCCATTCAGAACGGGTCAGACCATCTGGTCATCGGCCGCCCCATACGGGATGCCGACAATCCGGCGATGGCAGCACAACGGATTCTTGAGGAAATCAAGAACACTCTTAAGCAGCACCATCAACCCCAAGGTTGCATAAACCCCATAGTTGCATAAACAACATGGCAAAGGATAATTAATGGGTTGTTATTATAACCAATATGATCGGCTTAGCATGTCGTGAAGGGTATCAATATCTACATGATCATTGGAGGCATCCTATGTCACTGTGCAGCGCCAACGAAATAGCGGTGAGGTGAAGCATTGTTGTGCATCTATGGACAATTGTTATGCTTTTTCCACATTTCCGGATCATGCCCTTTAGGAACATTCTCACAGGGATCGCCTGATGAATACCCACGCAGTTTGTTATAAATGGTAATTTGTTCAGATTTGAGAATGTCAGGGGTTTTAAGGTGAGTTGAAAGGTGTACATAGCGTAATTGTCTATGAACCTGGGCAATTTTCTGAAGAATTTGACTCAGCAACTCGTCTGTAATGGTTCGATTAGCGAAATGATTATTCAATTCCCTTTCAAGTGCAATGAGTTCAAGACCTAAAGGTATAGCCTCTTGCTTCATTTTTTTATAAATATCCTCGATTGTACGGATTTGTTCGGCACTAAGATCTATCTCTTCTTTCATTTCCAACAAGTGCACTGGCCCTGGCATACCGTTTAGCTCTGCAGCTTTAGCTAAGCCCCATCCTTTGCCATTCTGTAATTCCTCTATATCCGCCGCTGATAGACTCTTGATCTCTCTCTTTTCTTCGCCAGCATATTTGGATTTATGAGAATGGTCTGCTGCTGAAAATGCAAACGTATGTATCAGTATTAAAACCAAAATCTGAATCGTGACTTTTGCTTTCATGGTAGAATATCCGAATAATTATATTTAAGATACATAATGAGCTTGAATCGATCAATATCACATTGTGGTATATTGTCAACAAAGAAACTAACTTATAAAATTGGACATTCCTGTCTGTATCTGTTTCCAAATACGTAGAGCATCAAAGTTATTGAAGGGTTTTTAATAGGCACTGATTTCAAGCAGACATCCTACAAAACAACCATAGCTATCACCATCACCGACATCCGACTTAAAATCAAATTCAGGGGCTATATTAGCCTTAACACCTGGGCCGCCTATATCAACAATAATTCCATTTTCAATTAAATCGTCATCTCCCCTTTTACCATCAACAAAATGTAGCGTGATGTTATTTTTATTTATTTTAGCTCCGGTCTGTCCGTCAAAAATAAATTCATACCAGTGATCAAATGGATCATCTGGGGTCGGGCCATACTTAGAATACGTGTTAAATGTAGTCTCAGAGGGGAAATTAAAAGTTACGGATGTAGAATCCCCGATGCGAATCCCTGCCACAGTAAATGAAAAAAATCCATATGAGAAATCTACGCCGGAGGGATAATTGTTGTCTGGTGGTTCAATAACCGCTTTACAATTTTTAATTGACGTGCCGGGGGGCGTTTCGAGCACCACATAATCAGTTGCATTGTCAAGTGCTAAACAACTCACATTGCTTTGAAGGCTATCAAGTATACCATCATTATTTCCATCACCATTGCCTGGGCCATCGTTTTCCTCTTTATTGCTAACACCATCATTATCATAATCTTCTAAAAATACAGCTGTAATGGTCATGTCAGAATTGATTGCTATTCTCTCAGGATTATCAGAAGAATTAAGTTCACCGCTCCATTCACTAAACAGCCACCCTGAATTGGCCGTTGCTGTCATCGTAATTAATGAACCCTTAGCGTAGTAATTTTTTTCAGGATCAATCTCAACATTACCTGATCCAAAAATATTTATGGTTATGCTCAACAACTTACTCACTGCATTTACTGTATAGTTCTGGTTTGTTTTATTCGTTTTTACGTTACTATAGCTCCGAGATGCCGGGGAAAAACTGTAACCAACCTTGGAAGGGGTAACCGTACCACTCCAATCTTTTTTTAATTTCTTTTTATAATAGCCAGCCTTATTCGTTTTAGTGGATTTTTTTTCATTACTAAACGTTATCGTGACGTCGTCAATACTACTGCCTGACGACGTGCGGACATAACCAGATATATCTTTTGCAAAACCATGAGATGCTCCTATAGATAATAAAAATATAAGAATAAACAAATACTTGAATAAGCCGATTTTAGGAGAGTTTTTACTGTGAACAGATTTTAATAGTTCTGTTTTCATTATTTTTTCATTTCTTGAGGCTATAATCTGCTTAGCACGCAGGTAACATCCTTTTAACCCCAACGTTGCAAAAGCCGGAGGGCTTCAGAGCCAAGGCGTCGAGGGTGAAGCTGTAGTCGTTTACCGCGAACCCTTGACAACACAGGATCTGATGTCCTCCGGCTTTCCCGTAGGGTAAACAACATGGCAAAATCGACTCCATCCTTTGAATTCACCTGGTGGAATATCCAGGAAATGGTGTTTTCCCTATGATATTGGTTATAATAATAACCCATTGATTATCCTTTGCCATGTTGTTTATGCAACCTTGGGGTTAACTCAACGGAAGTACATTAGCAACCTGATCAATCAATCCCAGTCCCCGCATCTTGGTTTTCTGCGGGATTGTAACTAGACTATAGTTTGACGGGTTGGTCTCTCCGTGTTCGTAACAAACCCAATCGATAGCACACCAGCAGGTGTCGGTCAGGTTCAGAAATAATAACACAGTTAACTATATATATTCATGCAAGAATCATGCGGAAATGTCAAATGCAAGAAAGAGTAGCTATTAGAAAGACTTAGGTTTTAAGGTTGAAATTAGAGAAAGCAAATTCGGAAGTTAATGCTATAATTGTTGGGTAAAATTGCAGATATCCATACCCCTGGACCCATCTCACTCAGGGCATTATAACGTTATGGATATATATTTAGCAGCAACAGAAGATACCAATATTAAAGCAAAAACAATAGACCAGATTATTATGCTATAAAAGTCTTCCATAGGAACCTTCCGAATGAACATTTTTTTAATCATGTATGTAAACGGACTGGAATTGAAATATGTTGACCAGCAAGTTTTATATTTTAATAAATTCTTATCATAAATATTATAAAATATCAACTGGTTATAAGAAATAAAAGGATAATTATTAAAATATCATTTCTTTAACTTTATACTTGACACCAATATAACTAATATATGCAATATGGCCACATAGTAAAAGGAGGTGATAAAATGGAAATAAAAGCATGGACGATAAGGATGCCTAGGGAGATTCTTGAATGGGGTCGTATAAAGGCGGCAAAGGAGACTATCGAAAGAAATAAAGTTGTTTCTATAAATACCATCTTTGTCGAAATATTAAAAAGTGCCATGGAAAACGATAAATAGAAAGGAGGTAATCCTATTATAATGGCTATACTTCGGATATACAATAGGAGGTGGTCACATGCTTGCAAAAATTCAAAAATGGGGAAATAGCCAGGGGCTGCGCCTTGCCAAAACTTTGCTCACAGATGCGCAGCTTGGTATCGGCGATGAGGTAGATATCAGCGTAAAAGACGGCATTCTGATTGTCGCCCCAGCCAGAAGGATACATGGGCGGTTCAAGGCACGACCCAAAATATCCGGTAGACGGACAACCCCAGAATAATAACGCCTATCAGAAGTGCGATCAGCAGCTGATCGCTGTTGAACTTTCTCAAACTACTCTGCATCCAGCCCGAATGCCGAATGAAGAACCCGTACGGCAAGCTCGGCATATTTTTCTTCCACCACACAGGATATCCTGATCTCGGAGGTACTGATCATAGAGATATTTATGTTCTCTCTTGCCAATGCAGTAAACATGATCGATGCCACACCGGAGTGATTTTTCATACCCACACCGATCACGGACACTTTGGCAATGTTTTCATCCCCGAAAACGTCTCCGGCACCGATTTCTTCAGCAATACGCTTCCCGATCTCCAGCGCATTGGCATAATCTCCCATGGGAACGGTAAACGTCAGGTCGGTCTGACCGCCGGACCGGGTATTTTGAATGATCATATCCACCACGATGCCGGCTTCGGTTATGGGTGAAAATATTTTTGCCGCGACACCGGGTTGATCCGGCACCTTTTTAAGGGTAATGCGCGCCTGGTTTTTATCGTCGGTCACACCGGATACCACAAGCTGTTCCATACCGGCTTCTTCACTAATTACCATGGTGCCCTCCTCGTAGGAAAAAGATGATCTTACATGAACGGGGATATTGAATTTTTTTGCAAATCCCACAGAGCGAATTTGAAGCACTTTTGCTCCCAGGCTCGCCATGTTCAACATTTCATCGTATGAGATCTCCTTGAGTTTTCTCGCTTTGCTGCAAATGTTCGGGTCTGCCGTATAAATACCGTCGACGTCGGTATAGATTTCACAGACATCGGCCTTCAAGGCAGCTGCTATGGCCACAGCGGACGTATCAGATCCGCCACGCCCGAGTGTCGTGATGTTGCCCTGTGGGTCATGCCCCTGGAACCCGGCAATGACAACGATGGTCCGTTTTTTCAACAACTCCTTGATGCGTCCCCCACCGATCTCGATGATGCGTGCATTGCCGAACTCACAATCGGTTACGACATCTGCCTGATATCCCATCAGGGATAACGCAGCGTAGTTCATGGATCTCAGCATCATGGCAAGCAACGCCGCCGTTGTCTGCTCTCCGGTAGCCAGGAGTACATCCAGTTCCCGTCTGTCCGGGTTTTCGGTAACTTCATTGGCCATATTGATCAGCCGGTCGGTTACGCCCGCCATGGCGGACAGAATGACCACCACGTTATCCCCCTGGTCATAGGTATGGATCACCCTTTTGGCCACATGTTGAATTCTCTCCAAATCAGCGACGGAAGTGCCGCCGTACTTTTGAACAATGGTCCCCATTTTCTTAATCCTCAATAAAATCGTAACACGATTTTATGTGACGCGACGTTGTCGCTCTTTTTCAGTTTGAAATGCTCAAATTGAGTATTAACTAAGTTGAGCGATTGTCGAGGTTACCGTAGCTGCAAGGAAGATGCTGTTCCGCTATAGTGAACTATGCGGTATAGCATCTGACGCCGTAGATGCGGTAAGATCGGCAATCCCAACGGGTTTCAAATTTTAAGAATTCAAATGGATCAAATCCGTTGAAATTATTTCTAAATCCCATATTCTTAAAATTTGAAACGCTCATCTTAGTTTTCTTAGCAGATCCACACCCGTCTGTCCACAACCTGTTAAGGTGATTGCACGGGTGTCATCTTCCTTGATATCAAAGCGAATGATCAGGTCTTCTGCCAGGCTTTCTTCGCAAATTTTTTCGGCCCATTCGATGGCCACAACGCCATCAGCCACCATCATGTCGAACAATCCCGTGCTTTCAATATCCATGTCATTGGAAAGCCGGTAAAGGTCTGCATGAAACAATGGTACCCTGCCCGGGTATTCGTTGACAAGCGTGTAGGAGGGGCTGGTAATCATAAACTCTTTTGGAACAGCCAGTCCCCTGGCAAGCCCTTGTACGAATACCGTCTTTCCACTCCCGAGATTACCGATCAGGGCAATGATCAAACGGCCTGTCGCCACCCGACCTACAGCCTCACCCAATTTGATGGTATCCTCCGGGGACCGGGATATTACCTGACGCTGCATTTTTGAGATACTTCCTTGTGTTTTGTGTTTTGTGTTTTGTGTTTTGTGTTTGGTATTTGGTGTTTTGTGTTTGGTATTTAGTGTTTTGTGTTTATGGGTTTAACAACCTGCAGTAGCTTTCATGTCTTTATAGCAGTTGTCACAAGTATGTTCCGTTTGGCTTTTGACCTACGCTTCGGCGGGTGACGGCAAACAGCCGGTCGCCTGTTTGAAGCAAATTAACGAACGTTAGGAAAACCAGACGGTTGGATTGGGTTTATAGCAATCAAACGCTATAAGACAGAAAACAACAAGCTACATACTTTTCACATATTACTAAACACAAAATACAAAACACTAAACACTAAACACTATATAGCTA
>JAOZSO010000035.1:0-7975 GCA_029939655.1 Desulfobacterales bacterium | reverse complement strand
TGTGTTTTGTGTTTTGTGTTTATGGGCCTAACGGCGCCTTGGGAGCGAGTTTTGGCTGGCTTTAAAGCGAATTTCTGCAGACCGCACGACAACCCGGCTTGAGTTTTGCGAATAACCGGTAAACAAACAAAATACAAAACACCAAACACTAGTTAAACAGCTTGTAGATCTGATGGGGAAGCTGGTTCATGACGTCTGTGGCCAGGTACCCGAAGGGTCCACTATGGATCGATTGATGATCTGCGGCAGCCCCGTGAAGGAAAACACCGAGATGAACAGCATCCTCAGGCGCATATCCCTGTGTTACAAATCCGGCAATGACGCCGGTCAGGACATCTCCCATCCCACCCGATGCCATCCCGGGATTCCCCGTAAGATTGACAAATACCCGACCGTCCGGATGGGCCATGACGGTCCTGGCGCCCTTGAGAACAACATGGACATGATACGATGTTGCCACGTAACGTGCCCGGCCAATACGGTCTTCCTGGACAGCCGCCGGTGAAACCCCGCACAACCTTCCCATCTCTCCGGGATGAGGCGTCAAAATCACGGGTATGTTCAAGGAGCGGAGTATTTCGGGCTTCTCCGAGAGAATGTTGAGGCCATCGGCATCAATGACCACAGGCATGGCGATCTTCTCCAGGAGTCGGAACAACAGCTGTTTTGTTTCTTCTGCCGTACCAATACCGGGGCCGATGGCAAGACAGCTTTTTCCGATCAGCAGATCCTGGAGAGCATCCATAGCAGATGTGTCCAGCATGTGGTCGGTCGTCTCCGGCAGCGCATAGGTCATAACTTCCGTCACCTGCGATTCAAGCACCGTGTTCAAGCTTTTGGGAACCCCCAAAGTAACAAGGCCGGCACCTGCCCGCATGGCAGCCGTTGCTGTCATGGCTGCAGCACCCGACTTTCCTGGAGATCCGGCAATCGCAAGCAGGTGGCCGGTTCTACCTTTGTGCGTATTGGGATCCCTTTCCTGAAGTACATCCCTGAGAACATCTTCTTCCAGGACGAATTGACGTGGAAGGATATTGTCTGCAACCAACCCTGGAATGCCGATATCGATGATATCCAGCTTACCCGTATGTGCCGCACCGGGATAAACAACATGACCGATCTTCGGGAAGGCAAAAGTGGCTGTCGCCTGCGCCTGTACACAGACACCGCAGACCTGCCCATTGTCGGCATTAAGGCCGGATGGGATATCCACGGCAAATACAGGCTTTCTCAAAGCATTCAAAAACAGGATCACCGCTTTATAATGGCCCTTGACATCCGATTTCAGTCCGGTACCGAATATACCATCCACCCAAATATCGTGCCGACGCATGGCGGCCTTCTGCTTCTTGAAAGCCCCGGCGTCAGGAATTTCCACCACCGGGACACCCAATGGGGCCAGGAGATCCAGGTTTGCCCTGGCATTTCCCTGAACGCTGTCTTTTTCACAAAGAAGATAGACCTTCACAGAGATGCTCTTTTGCGACAGGTATCGCGCCATAACAAAGCTGTCTCCGCCGTTATTCCCTCTTCCGGCAACGACACCGACGGATTTTTCCGCCAGGTCTGGAAACACCCGGCACATAAACCTGAAAGCACCCGACCCGGCATTCTCCATAAGAACTCTCCCGGGAATACCGATATTGCGAATGGCCTCCTGATCCATCATTTGTATTTCCTTGGCAGTTACAAGGTACATGGCGCCTCCTTCCTATCCCGATACTTTTACACAATACCCAACCCGGATAAACCGGAAAAGAAAAAGCTCGTTTATCACGAAACCACGAAAGTACGAAACCACGAAAAAGACCATGAACCGCAACAGCAAGCTCATTCCCCGTGGCGACTCGACTTGTGCTCGTCGTCAAGTCTTGCTGGGAGGAATCTTCAATATTTTCGTGTTTTTCAATTTTCGTGTTTTCGTGATTTCGTTTATTTTTTTGTCACAAAATACACACATTTTACAGTTAAGAGACTAAGATAAGCACTCAACTTAAGTAATAATATCTCATGTAACATCAAGTCCCCACGGGGAATGCGCTCGCTATTGCCGGTTCGGTGACCGGATCTGCCCCAAGAGTTCACGGCTCTTGGCTTCCATCCGCATAGCTTCCGTTTCAGACGCTTCATGGTCATATCCAAACAGGTGCAGGATACCATGGATCATGAGCTCCCCAAGGCGGTCCTTCATAGACATGCCGGCCGCCAGGCCCTCTTTCTCGGCTGTTTCCAGGGAAATAACAACGTCGCCTAGCAAATCCGGGTTGATTTCGGCAAACGCCCCCTCTCTCATGGGAAACGCAATGACATTGGTAGGTCCTTCTCTTTGAAGATAGTTCTTATTCAAAACAGCGATTTGTGGATCATCAAGAAAAAGGATGGAAAGTTCGCTATCAGGACTGCCCAAGGCGTCTAAGATGGCCTGCGCTTTTTCTTTCAGATTGTTTTTCTTTATCTTGTATTTGTCTTGCCTGTTTTCTATCAGTACTCCCATTTTTTCCGTTCCCTCCGGTCAAAAGGGCTGTTTCAGGATATTCGATGCGGTGGTGGTGGATCCCGGTCAGAATTTTCTTGAAGCTGCGGGCAATATTGTGCAGGTCTTTCAGGGTCAGCTCACAATTGTCCAATTGACCATCTGAAAATACTTTGTTGATCAATTCCTGGACCAGCCGTTGGATTCGTGACGGCGTCGGGTTTTCCATGGTTCGGGATGTCGCCTCCAGGACATCGGCTAGCATAACCAATCCGGCTTCCCGGGTCTGGGGCCTGGGACCAGGGTACCTGAAATCCTCTATCTTAACGGCATGCCCTCCCTTCTGCTTTTTGGCCTTTTCATAAAAATACCGAATCAGGCTGGTACCATGATGCTGCTCAATGGTATCGATGATGGCCTGGCCCAGCTTGTTTTCCCGACCCATTTCCATGCCATCCTTGACATGAGAAATCAGGATCAGGCTTGACATGGATGGGGCAAGCTTGTCATGCCGGTTGATACCATCTTCTTGATTTTCAACGAAATAGAGCGGTTTCTTGATCTTGCCAATATCATGGTAATATCCACAAACTTTTGCCAATAAGGGATTTGCTCCGATTTCAGATGCGGCAGCCTCCACCATTGTACCCACCACCATCGAGTGGTGGTAGGTTCCCGGCACTTCAATCATGAGCCGTTTCAGAATAGGCCGATCAAGATTGGCCAGTTCCAACAACGTGATGTCGGTGGTATATCCAAACGCCAGTTCGATCAACGGTGAAAGGCCCGACGTGACGATACCGATACCGACACCTCCGGCAAACGCAAAAACAACACCCCACATGATGCGCATCCCGGACAGGTTTCCAGAATAGATTTCTACCGCAACAACAAGTAGTACGTTCAACAAGCCCAGCTTCAAACCAGCCTTGATAAACGCCTTTCGTTCCCTGCAGTTCTGGATCCAATAGGCTGCCATAGCGCCATTCAAAAGGAGATAAATCAGGATTTCAAAACGAACATTATAAACAACCGCTGTGCAAATGGCCATGAGAATGGCAAATGGGATAGCGATCTCCATGCCGAAAAAAAGACAGATCGTCATGGCTCCGGCACCAATCGGAATTCCGTAAAACAGTGTTGTCTCGTTGATGAACAGCGTTGCCCCCATTGCCAGCGATTCAGAAAAGATCGCAGTGGCTTTGGCAATCCCTATAAAAAAAATAAAGATGCACGTGATGCAGAGAAGGTTCCGGTTAAAACTTCCCGGCAGCTTCTTCAGGTGCGACAGGTAGAGAAGGTACGTAACAATAAACAGGCAGATGATCACCATTGCCGCACCCAGACTCTTTGCAAAAACACCATCGTCCTTGAACTGAGACTCGAGCGCCTTCAGTTTGAGAAGCTGCAGATCTGTGACCCTTTCACCTTCGCGCAACAACATCTCCCCGGTCTTGATCTTGTAAAATATAGGCTTTATCTCTGAGGCGGCCTGCTTTTTCCGATCTTCCGTCTCACTCTTATTGAGGGTAATGTCGGGATGTATCAGGTTCTGGACCACATCTACGATCAGATTCCTGAGATTATAATTGAGATTCTTGAGAAGCGGCTGACCGATGACCCGCACCATCACCTTGGATTGATCCAGACCGTAAAACTGACGCAGGTTGACGACGATCGTTTCGGTCTTTTCTCCAATCCGTCTGAGGGTAATTCCCCTTTCACCTTCTCTCAGAAAAATTTCTTTATTGGCCACAACACCGTTATCAAGGACTTTTGACAAAATTTTGGTGATATAAAGAGCGACATCATTCGAAAATCCCTCTTTTTCAAGTAGTGTGAATGCACCATTATTCAAGGTGATGCCAAGCTTTTTATCGAATTCGGGCTTCTGCTGCCATATCATTTTTTTGATCTGTTGCGCCTTTTCAGCCTCTATCCGGCGCTTATCCATCTCCGTTTCAAGAGGTGACAACCCGGGAGGGTCTTTCGGATCAAAAACGTCCGGCGTTGTCGAGATACCACCCTGAATCGTCTTCCGCATGGCATCGAAGGCATCGTTCACCTGCCGGGTCAATTTTTCGGATAGCGTTGAGTCGTGATCGTAAACAGTACGCACCGATTCCACGGCCGTCTGTACATTGTGTTCGGTGGCAGCTCTGTCTTCAAATAAAAAATCCTTGGGTGCCTTGACATCCGCATCGACAACATCGCCCAGCAGGTAGGCATGCTGCTTTACGATCAGACTTGGGTAGAGACTCACGGTAACGGTAAGGGTGATCACCCCCAGCAACAGCCACTTGAAATATTCAGTCAGGCGGTGGTATTTTTCCAGGTTATTTTTTCGTTTCTCCTGCCTCATGCGGTCCTTTGCTTTTCTATTTCCAGTTCTTCATAGGCCCTGATAATATCCTGAACCAGCTTATGCCGAACCACATCCGTTTTGCTGAAGAATGCAAATCGAATCCCCTTGATATTGCCAAGAATATTTTTGGTCTCGATCAGCCCGGATGGTTTGTTGGACGGCAGATCGATCTGCGTAATGTCGCCGGTGATGACGGCTTTGGAACTGAACCCAATACGCGTCAGAAACATTTTCATCTGTTCCGATGTTGTGTTCTGGGCCTCGTCCAGAATAACAAACGAATCGTTTAATGTTCTCCCCCTCATAAAGGCAATGGGTGCGACTTCGATGATGCCTCTTTGCAGAAGGCTCGAAACCTTTTCAAAACGCATCATGTCATGCAGCGCATCATACAGAGGTCGTAAATAGGGGTCCACCTTTTCCGACAGGCCTCCCGGAAGAAAACCAAGAGCCTCCCCTGCTTCGACGGCCGGTCGCGTCAGAATGATCCGGTTGACGATTCCCTTGGATAGGGCGGAGACCGCCATGGCCATGGCCAGATAAGTTTTTCCGGTTCCTGCAGGGCCGATACCGAAAACAATATCATTGTTCCGAATGGCATCGATGTATTCTTTTTGCGCCCGGCTTTTCGGCGTAATGGCACGGTCTTTGGACGTCACATAAACCGTATCCAGAAATATGGACCTCAAATCGGCCGTGTCATCTTCAGTCAACACCCGTATGGCATAGTCCACATCGTTCTCATAGATCGGGTAGCCTTCCTTCAGCAGCTGGTACAACTGATCCAGAATCTTCTTACCCAAGGCTGAAACGATGGGATCTCCCTGGACATGCACGGTATTACCCCTTGCATGAATTTTGATATCCAGGGCGGCGGCGATTCTTTTTAAATTGTCGTTATGCTCACCAAAGAGATGCCTGGCCAGTTCCACATCCGGGTAAGTTGCCCTCTCCTGGTGATTGTCGTTCCTCTTTTGCATGAACACCCTTATTCTGCTCCCAAACGTTTAACTCTTTCCTAAAGTGAGCGTTTCAAATTTTAAGAATATTTGATTTAGAAATATTTTCAAAGGATTTGATCCATTTGAATCCTTAAAATATGAACCCGTTGGGATTGTCGATCTTACCACATCTACGGTGTCAGATGCCATACCGCATAGTCCACTATAGCGGAACAGCATCTTCCTTGTAGCTGCAGCAACCTCGACAATCGCTCAATTTAGGTCTTTATCATTGTTTAGCAGTTCACTCGAACCCTGAACCCTTATTAGCCTTTTAGCCGTTTAGACTGTAGGCTGTTAGGTGCCTTCCGCTAATAGCTATTAGCCACCCTCCAACCCTTGTATCCCCCTCGAACCCTTGAACCCTTCATTTAGATCAACTTTTTTGGAGATGATCTAACCTGAACTGAGCGATTTTTCCCGAAGAGGTGTGCCGAAATCTTGATGGAGAAGGGTTCGCAAAAAACACAGGCATACCCGTGGATCTGTCGAGGCTTTTTGCGAACCCTCGATCCGCAAGAGATCGGTGCAGATCGAGATAAAAATCGCTCAATTCAGGTTTAGATGTATTTCTTAACATATCCTTTCAGACCATTGCAAATCACAAATTTGCCTGAGTTCCAAATGAAAAATGCCTTGACGAAGGGAACCCGCCTTTGTTAGCTTACTTTTTTCATTATCTTAAACATAAATTCGTGCCATATGAATCCATTTGACATTCTTGTAAGCATCATTTTCGGTTTTTGCCTGATCAGAGGTATCTTTAGAGGCCTTGTAAAGGAGTTATCCTCGATTATCGGGGTAATAACAGGATATTATGCCGCCTACTCATATTATCCCCATGTGGCCAAGTTTTTATCCAAGTGGATTTCCGTGGTCGATTACAGCAGATTGATCGGCTTTCTCGTCATTTTTATCGGGGTTTTTCTGATCATCAGCATTCTCGGTGTAATCATTAAATACCTGATGAGCATCGCCTTTCTAGGCTGGACCGACCGAATCAGCGGCGGCATCTTTGGTTTAATCAAAGGACTGCTCATCGCATCCGTGCTGTTTATTGTTTTCACCACTTTTCTTTCTAAAAACGCATCGCTTGTCAAAGATTCCGTTGTGGCACCTCACCTGTCCCATTTTTCAACACAAATGGCTAAAATCGTGAACAAGGACATGAAACACGAATTTGCCGAGAAATTTGAAGGCTTAAAAAAGGCTTGGAAGAAACACTGAACCATACCTCCCCCCCCTTTAAAGAAATCATTGACCTGATTGAAACCCTCAGGGGTGAAAATGGGTGCCCCTGGGACCGAAAGCAGACCCCTCCATCTACAGCCCGTTATCTTGTGGAAGAGGCCTTCGAGCTCATGGACGCCATCCACTCGAACAATGTCGAAGACATCTGTGAAGAACTCGGCGACGTTCTATTTCTAGTCCTCTTCATCGCCATCCAGTTTCAATCCTCGGGTTTATTCGATATTAAAACCCTGACGCAGTGTAATCTGGACAAAATGATCCGTCGGCACCCCCATGTTTTTGGCGAAGAAACAGCCCATACGCCGGAGCAGGTACGAGATCGCTGGCATGCGATCAAGCGCCGGGAGAAATCACATCAGCAGGACAATACCATACTGGGAACCGTACCCAAAAGTCTCCCGGCACTCATGCGGGCCCACCGGGTATCTGAAAGGGCCGCCCATTCCGGATTTGACTGGGACAACATAAAGGATGTCATGATAAAAGCGCAAGAGGAATGGGGCGAATTGAAACAAGAGCTGAAAAAGGATCAAGAAGATGCCGGCAACCGTGAAGCACTGGAACTGGAGATCGGGGATGTCCTGTTTACCCTCGTCAATGTAGCACGATTTGCGGGTATCCATCCTGAAACAGCCCTGGCATCATCAACTCGGAAGTTTGAAGCCCGATTCAATGCCATGGAAAAACTGGCCAAAGAGCGTCAAACCCTTTTTGAGAAACTCTCTTATAGCGACAAACACCGGTTGTGGGATGAGGTGAAAAGGGGGGAGTGACTGAGGGTTGGAGGGGTGGAGGGGATAAGCCCTTGCCCATAAACAGCCTCCCGGCATCGACAATATCCCCTAATCCTGTAGGGGCAGGCCTTGTGCCTGCCCGTTTTGACGA